>CAYQDP010000051.1:0-11334 GCA_964416235.1 uncultured Flavobacteriaceae bacterium
AGTTGCTTGTTTAAAATACATGGCAATAATTACTTTGAAATAGTAATAAACACCAACAGCAGAAGTAAGAATGGCTAAAATTAATAACCACTTATAACCGGTGCCAATCATGGTTGTAAACACAAAGTATTTCGCAAAGAAACCTGCTGTAATAGGAATACCGGCTAGCGACAACATAGCAACAACCATACAGGCAGCCATTAATGGATTGCGTTTGCCAAGACCGTTAAATGAGTCAAAAGTTTCGTCGCCGTTTTTAGTAACGTTGTAAATAATACCAAACGCAGCAATAGAGCCAATTGAGTAGGCTAAGGAATAATATAAAAGCGCATCAAGCGTTGCGTTACTTCTTAAGTTAGCTAATACAACCATTAACATAAACGCCGCGTGACTAATACTTGAAAAAGCCAAAGTTCTTTTTACGTTGGTTTGAACAGCTGCACTGAAGTTGGCGATTACTAACGATAATGCAATTACGCTTGCAAGCACCATTGACCAACTTTCGCTTACTCCGCCAAAAGCAATCATAAATAAACGTAGAATAGCAGCAAAGGCAGCGGTTTTAACCACAGTGCTCATCAATGCAGTAATTACAGTTGGAGAACCTTGGTAAACGTCAGGTGCCCAGAAATGAAAAGGCGCAGCTGAAACTTTAAATAACATGGCAATAAGCATCATGATAATACCTGCATAAAAGAAAGTTGGCATTGAGCTTCCCATCTCTGAAATCTTTGCGCGTATTTCCATTAAATCAAAACTTCCCGTTGCGCCGTAAACTAATGCAATGCCAAATAATAAAAAACCACTGGCGAAGGAGCCCATGATTAAATATTTAAATCCTGCCTCGTTTGATTTTACATCTTTCTTTTTACTTGCAGCTAAAACGTAAAGCGGAATACTCATAATTTCTATACCTAAAAACAAAGTTGTCATGTTTTTGAACGCGGTAAGCATTAATGCTCCGGTTAAAGCAAACAGCACCAAAGAGAAATGATCAACAACCGTTGGCTGGTCTTCAAAATAATCGTTAGCCATGATAAACCAGAAAAAAGCTGTTGCTAAAATAACACCACTGAAAGCAAGCGCTACTTTATCAAAGGCAATCATGTTATCAAATACAGCAATGCTGAAGCCGTTATTCCACTCCATAAAATTGGCCACATAGGCACCAAGAATGCCTAATAGCACAAGAGGAAACAATAGCTTTTTAAACTTAAAAATTTCGGCCATCATTGCCAAAATACCAAGTCCGCTTACAATTAAAAGTCCTTTCATATCAAATTCAAATTTCTGTTCTCAATATTATTTTAAAGTGCTCAATAAAGTTTTTACTGCAGGTTCAGCCAAATCATTCAATGGCTTTGGATAAACACCAAATGCAATGATAACTACACAAACAATAATTAATACGGCTTTATCACTGGTTGCCAATGAACCAAACTCCACGCCCGTGCTTGGCTTTTCACCCAACATAATTTTTTGATAAGAGCGTAACATATAAACCGCGCCCAAGATGACACTTAGTCCTGCAAATGCTGCAACACCCGCGCTATATTGGTAAACGCCATTGATTAATAAAAACTCACCAATAAAACCATTCGTTAACGGAAGCGCAACGGAACCTAACATTATAATCAGAAATAAAACAGAAAATTGTCCGTTCATATTTCGGATACCGCCTAACTTTTCGATTTCACGTGTACCGGTATGACGCAATAAAATATCAGCAATTAAGAATAATCCAACTACGTTAACACCGTGACTTAACATTTGAATCACCGCTCCCTGTACGCCTTGTTGGTTGGCAGATAAAATTCCCGCAGAAATTAAACCAACGTGCGCAATAGAAGAATAAGCGATTAAACGCTTGTAGTCTTTTTGAACAATGGCAATGCAAGACGCATAAACAATTCCTATAGACGATAATAATATTGCTGTTCCGCCCCACTTCTCTAATGCTAATGGCGCAACCGGTAATAACCATTTAATTACCCCGAAGGTTCCCATCTTTAACATGATACCCGACAATAACATAGTTCCTTGAGTAGGCGCAGTAACATAGGTATCAGGCTGCCAAGTGTGTAATGGGAAGATTGGCATCTTAATTGCAAAGGCTAGGAATATCATCCAGAACACAGCCGACTGCTGATCCATATTTAAACTTTTTCCAGCTGAGTATAAATCGTTTATAGCCCAAGATTTAATTCCGCTTACCGAACCGGTGTGGTTGTATAAATAAATTAAACCGATTAACATAAATAAAGAACCAAAAAGCGTGTACACAAAAAACTTAAACGTAATCATGCCTCGGTTTTCTCCGCCCCATAATAAGCAAATGAAGTAAATTGGAATTAGCGCTAATTCCCAGAACACATAAAATAAAAAACCGTCGTTAGCAGCGAACACTCCAACCAATGCCATTTGCATTAACAAAATGAGTGAGTAAAACGCATTAGGCTTGTCATAATTATTTTGGTAAGACGACAAGATGATTAATGGAACTAAGAATGTTGTTAAGAGAATAAGCAACATACTAATTCCGTCTATTCCAACAGCAAACTTTATCCCCATCGATTCTACCCAAGTACAGTTCAGGCTTAGGTTAGCAGCAGCAGGATTGGTTTTAAATTGAAAATAAACAAATACAGATAAGGCAAATTCTGCAACAGCAGCAGCCATTGCTAAAGTACGGGCTGTTCCTCCTTTTGTCAGGAATACCAGCAACGAAGCAACAAGAGGCAGAATGATTAATAATCCGGTTAACATACTTTTCTTATATAATAAATGTGAATAATAAAATTAATATTACGCCTAACACCATGCTTACAATGTAGAAACCAATGTTTCCGCTTTGTAATAAGCGAACCACGTTTCCTGTACCTTTTACCATGGAACCTACGCCGTTTACTAAGCCGTCGATAACTTGTAAGTCGAGGAATTTATAAAACGCCGTAGAGATTAAGTCTAACGGCTTGCGAATTACGGCATCATAAAACTCATCTACATAATATTTATTGTAGATTAATTTTTGCCAAGGCTTCATTTTTTCTTCATTCTCTAAAGGCAACACGCCGTTTGTGATAAACATGGCGTGCGCAAAATAGATAACAACACCGGCAGCAACAACTGCTAAACCCATTAAGGTCCATTCTGTAGTGTGATCGAGTGCACTTGGGTTTTTGTGTAGAATAATCGGGCTTAAATGCTCGCTCATCCAGTTAGGCATATGCCAAAATTCAGGTAAGCCTAAAGCGCCGCCCAAAACAGAGAGTGCTGCTAATACCATCAAAGGAATTGTCATGCTTGATGGAGATTCGTGTAAATGATGCTCTTGTTCGTGTGTTCCGCGGAACTTTCCGAAGAAGGTTAAGAATAACATACGGAACATATAGAACGCAGTAAGCATAGAGGCAATCATTCCTAATACCCATAATAATTTACTGTGCTCATAAGTGTGCGCTAAGATTTCGTCTTTACTAAAGAAACCGGAAAAAGGAGGAATACCGCTAATTGCAATAGTTCCCAATAACATGGTTATATAAGTGATTTTAATCTTTCCTTTTAGTCCGCCCATTTTACGAATATCTTGTTCTCCTCCCATTGCGTGAATAACTGAACCCGCGCCCAAGAACAACAAGGCTTTAAAGAAAGCGTGTGTGGTTACGTGGAAAACAGAAGAGCTAAATGCACCAACGCCCAATCCCAGGAACATTAATCCTAATTGAGAAACGGTTGAATAAGCTAAAATCTTTTTGATGTCGTTTTGCAATAAACCAATTGTAGCTGCAAAAATTGCAGTCACCACACCAACAATCGCAACGGTTTCTGATGCAACTTCTGAAATAGAATAAAACACATTTGAACGCACGATCATGTAAATACCGGCAGTAACCATCGTTGCCGCGTGTATTAATGCAGATACAGGAGTAGGTCCCGCCATCGCATCCGGCAACCAAGTATATAATGGAATTTGCGCACTCTTACCCATCGCGCCAATGAACAATAATAAAGCGATTGCTGTAACTACTGCATTACTGCTTACGCCCGCTCTCGAAAAAACATCACCGTAGCTGATGCTTCCATAAGAAACAAAGATTAAAATAATGCCTAATAAAAAGCCTAAATCACCAATACGATTCATGACAAACGCTTTTCTTGCCGCGTCGTTGTAAGCCTGATTTTTAAACCAGAAACCAATTAATAAGTAAGAACACAATCCAACACCTTCCCAGCCTACAAACATGATTAAGTAATTATTACCCATTACAAGTAATAACATGAAGAACACGAATAGATTTAAATAAGTAAAGAAGCGGGAGAAACCGGCATCATCATGCATGTATCCGGTAGAGTAGATGTGAATTAAAAAACCAATACCGGTAATGATTAATAAAAACCACGCCGATAAAGGATCATATAAAAACTCAAACGGAATATTTAAAGTATCTGCGCTTATCCAAGAAAACAACTCTACAACGTGAGATTTATTGGTAGAGTGTTCCAATTCCAGAAACGCTAAAACAGCCACAATAAAAGAAGCTAAAACACTTACCGAGGCGATTCCACCCGACAAGCCTTTGCTTAATTTTTTTCCGAAAAACCCGTTTATTAAAAAACCGATTAAAGGAAATAACGGAACTAATGCAATTAATTTAATCATAAATACCTGAAACTAATTTTTCAAATTACTTAATAAGTCTGTGTCAATATTTTTAATATTTCTGTATATCATACTTAAGATAGCTAAACCTACAGCTACTTCTGCTGCGGCTACTGCCATAATAAAAAATACAAAAACTTGTCCTTTAGCATCGTTGTGCAAAGTGGAAAACGACACCAACATTAAGTTAACTGCGTTTAACATTAACTCAATGCACATAAAAATAATAATGGAGTTACGGCGTGCCATTACGCCAACCGCTCCGATAATAAATAATACTGCACTGAGCAATATATAGTAGTTTATAGAAATTCCGTTTAACATCTTTTCTTCTTTTAATAGTTTACGATTCTCCAGCTTCTTTTTTACCAATCATAATAGCGCCAACCATGGCGGCTAATAATAACACAGAGGCAATTTCGAATGGGAATAAAAAGTCTTTGAACAAAACAGCACCTAAGTTTTTTACAAAACCGATTTGCGCATTACCATATTGTTGTAAGCCCATATCGCCGGCACCTTTTAAAGAACCTACCATGACAAACAACATCAATCCGCCTGCCACCGCAGCAATAATTTTGCTTAACCACGTGCGCTGAGGTTCTGTATCTTCATTTAAGTTCATTAACATGATCACAAATAAAAAGAGAACCATGATAGCACCGGCATACACAACAATATGTACGATTGCTAAAAACTGTGCGTTTAATAATAAGTAATGTCCGGCAATGCAAAAGAAAGTCATTACCAAATAAAGCACGCTGTTAACCGGATTACGGCTAAACACCACCATTAAACCAAACATGATGGCCAGGAAAGAAAGTATCCCAAATAGCCATTGTGTAATTGTATAACCTAACATAATATCTTAGTGTTTGTCTTTTAATTGTTTTTTACCATCCCAAAGCGTGTTGTGTTTTGTTCCGGCAATTTTTTTGAATTCCGCTACTTCTAAGGTTTGACGCTTGCTTACATCAATACGCTTATCTGTTTTCTCAACTAATTTATCTTTACCATACACAAAATCTTCACGCTCATATTCTGCGTCTACAATTCTGTCGGTTAAGAAAATGGCTTCTTTCGGACAAGCTTCTTCGCACAAACCACAGAAGATACAACGCAACATATTAATCTCATATGTTTTCGCGTATTTCTCTTCTCTGTATAAATGCTCTTCTCCTTTTTTTCTTTCAGCACTTTCCATGGTGATGGCTTCAGCAGGACAAGCTACGGCACATAAGCCGCAAGCCGTACAACGCTCTGCTCCGTTTTCATCACGCTTTAAAACGTGTTGTCCGCGGTACACAGGTGCCATTGGTCGTGTTTGCTCCGGATATTTTGTTGTAGGTGTTTTCTTAAACAAGTGGCTTGCTGTAATAAGCATACCTTTAGCTACCGCAGGAAGATATAATCTTTCCATGAAGTTTTGTTCCTTGTTCGATACTACTTTGCTTCTGTTTGTCAGTTGCATAATTATCCTATTAAATATGAATGTTTCCTCTTAAATATTCTACTACTACTGTAATCGCTAAGTTTAATAACGACAACGGTAATAATGTTTTCCAACCTAAATTCATTAATTGGTCATAACGGAAACGTGGTAAAGTCCAACGCACCCACATGAACACACAAATGAAAATGAAAATTTTAGTGAAGTAAGCGCCAAATCCAATTAATGAAATTATCCAGCTACCTTCTTGTAATCCCATAGCATCATAAAGCTCCTGAGCAAAAGGGAAATTATATCCTCCAAAATAAAAGCCGGCCATAATCGCTGATGAAATAAACATGTTAATGTATTCCGCGAATAAGAACAATCCTAGCTTCATGGAAGAATATTCAGTATGATAACCACCTACTAATTCACTTTCACACTCCGGTAAATCAAATGGCGCGCGATTTGTTTCTGCTAAAGCACAAACGAAGAAGATTAAAAAACCTAATGGCTGATAAACAACATTGGCAAGGCCCGCATCTTGTTGCGCAATTATTTCACGAATACTTAAAGTACCACCTGCTGTAATAATTAAAGCAATGATTGAAATCCCCATCGCGATTTCATAACTGATCATTTGCGATGACGCACGGATAGCGCCAAGTAACGCATACTTGTTGTTGGATGCCCAACCACCAATCATGATACCGTATACACCAATGGAAACAACACCTAATAAATACAATACACCAATGTTAATGTCGGTAATTTGTAAAGAGTAAGTTTGTCCGCCAATGTTTACATCCTTTGCCCAAGGAATTACCGTACCAGTCATGAGTGCGGTTAACATAAATAAACTCGGACCAAGAATAAACAAGAAACGATTCGACACGTTCGGAATAATTTCTTCTTTAAAAAACATTTTTCCACCGTCGGCTAAGGGCTGTAACAATCCCCATGGTCCCGCCTTATCCGGACCAACACGGTCTTGTAAAAACGCTGCGAATTTTCTTTCCCATAACGTTGCATAAGCTGCTACTCCTAATGAAAGAAGAAAAACAACTAAGCAAATAATGGCTTTATAAATTATAAAACTTATCATAATTAAGGTCGTTTATTAATATCCATAAATCCTAAAGCCTTTTGTTGCTTTAAGGCCTGTACTTTTAACTCGTTTAAGTGCTCGTAATGATTTTGAGAAATTACCGACTGACGGCTAATTGGGCTTGGGCCCTCAATTGTCCAATCTGATTTTTTCTTGTGATCGTAACGACAAGAGTTACAAATGAAATCTTCTACTTCGTCCCATTGATCTTTACGCGCCGTCACACGCAACACTTCTTCTCCCTTTAACCAAACACGTGTTTTGCCGCAACACTTATCGCACTTACGGTGAGCATCCACAGGCTTTGTAAACCATACACGGCTTTTGAAACGGAAAGTTCTGTCGGTTAGAGCACCAACAGGACAAACATCAATTACATTTCCTGAGAAATCGTTATTGATGGCTTTTTCAATGTATGTAGAAATTTCTGCAGCATCTCCTCTGTGAACAACACCATGAACACGTCCATCCGTTAATTGTTCGCAGGTTTTTACACAGCGATAACATAAAATGCAACGATTCATGTGCAATTTAATTTTATCGCCAATATCAATCATGTCGTATTCACGACGTTTAAATTCGTAGCGTGTTTTTACAGAACCATGTTCGTAACCTAAATCCTGTAACTTACATTCTCCTGCCTGATCACAAACCGGACAATCTAAAGGGTGATTGATTAATAGAAACTCAACAACACCTTTACGCGCTTCCACAATTTCAGGTGAAGTAACATTTTGTACTTCCATTCCGTCCATTACCTCGGTGCGGCACGACGCCACAGGTTTTGGCATTGGGTTAGGGTTTTGTGCTGAACCTTTTGTAACTTTTACGATACAAGTTCTGCAATATCCACCTGATGTTTTTAATTTAGAATAATAGCACATTGTTGGTGGAGCAACCTCCGGACCAATCATACGTGCTGCCTGCAAAATCGTAGTACCCTTTGGCACTTCAATTTCTATTCCGTCTATGGTAACTTTTGGCATATTATAAAATATTAGTCAACGATTTAAGCAACCGTTTTCTTTTTTAATCTCTCGTAATGACTAACGTCGTTAAACTTTTTACTTCTCGCTATTTCTAAAAACTCGTGTTTAAAGTGACGAATTGCGGCAGCAACCGGCCAAGCAGCAGCTTCACCTAAAGGACAAATTGTTTTTCCTTCAATCTTGCTTTGTATATCCCACAATAAATCAACGTCGGCTTCAGTAGCAGTTCCGTTCAAGAATTTCTTTAATATTTTTTCCATCCATCCTGTACCTTCACGACATGGCGAACATTGTCCACAGCTTTCGTGATGATAGAAACGGGAGAACGTAAATAGATTTTTAACAATGCTGGTATCTTCATCCATAACAATAAATCCGCCGGAACCTAGCATGGTACCCGTTTGGAATCCACCGTCAGATAAACTTTCGTAAGTCATTAAACGAGGCTCACCTTTCGCTGTTTTTAAAATTAATTCAGTAGGAAGAATAGGAACTGACGAACCGCCTGCAACAACAGCTTTTAATTTTTTGCCATTACGGATTCCACCACAATATTCTTCACTATAAATAAATTCTTCTACAGGCACGCCTAATTCAATTTCATAAACTCCGGGTTTGTTAATGTGTCCTGAAGCAGAAATTAATTTTGTTCCTGTTGATTTACCAATTCCGATTTTTGCATATTCTTCTCCGCCCATCATAACGATTGGACAAACTGCCGCAATGGTCTCTACGTTATTAACTACCGTAGGACATCCCCACAAACCTGCCACAGCAGGAAATGGAGGTTTAATACGCGGATTACCACGTTTTCCCTCTAATGATTCTAATAATGCTGTTTCTTCACCGCAGATATAAGCCCCACCACCAACTTGAACAGAAAGATCTAAAGAGTAATTCGTTCCTAAAATATTTTTTCCTAACCAACCTGCAGCATAAGCTTCACGGATAGCCTGTTCTAAAATACGGGATACATAAAAATACTCACCGCGGATATAAATGTAAGATGTGTTTGCTCCTAAGGCGTATGAAGAAGTAATCATCCCCTCAATTAATGCATGAGGAATTTTCTCCATCAGATAACGGTCTTTGAATGTACCCGGTTCGGATTCATCGGCGTTACAAACTAAATAACGAGGTACGCCTTCGGGCTTCGCTAAGAAACTCCACTTAAGTCCGGTTGGGAAACCTGCGCCACCACGACCGCGTAATCCTGATTTTTTTACCTCATCAGTGACTTGATCAGGTGTCATTGTTTTTAATGCTTTCTCAACAGATGCATAACCACCATGAGCGCGATAAACTTCCAAAGTGTGAATTCCTGGAACTTTATCGTTATGTATTAATAGCTTTCTTCCCATTACAAATTATTATAATGTATTGTTATAGTCTAAATCAGTGTAACTTCTCAAGCGACCTTCGCTTTTGTATTTTTCAATGATAGCATCCACTTTCTCATAGGTTAAATTTTCATGAAAGCTTGCGCCACATTGCATCATAGGAGCAGTTCCGCAACTTCCTAAACACTCTGCAACTTTTAAAGTAAACATGCCATCGCGTGTCGTTTCTCCTACTTTTATTCCTAATTTTTTCTCAATGTATTTGATGATGTCTTCCGCTCCACATAACCAACATGAAGAAGTTTGACAAATTTCAAGAGTACATTTACCAACCGGCTTCAAATTATACATGGTATAAAAGGAGGCCACTTCAAAAACCTCAATTGGTTTAATGTTTAACACAGAGGCAACGTAATCCATAACTTCAGGACTTAGCCATCCGCCAAACTCAGCTTGTGCAACGTGTAGAACAGGCAACAAAGCAGATTTTTGTTTTCCTGCAGGATAACGACTGATAATTGTTTTTACAGTTTCCATTGCCGCATCGCTGAATTTTACCTCAGCTCTTTTTTTGGCATCGAATTCTTGTGTTCCGTGTACTTGTGCTCCCATTTTTAATATTTTTATTTCGGGTTCCTTGTTTCTTGTTACAAACCAGAAACGAGAAATGTATTAATAATTTTTATGCGTCTAACTCTCCCGCAATTACATTCATACTACTCATTGTAATAATTGCATCACTTAACATGCTTCCTTTTATCATTTCAGGGTAAGCCTGATAATAGATATAACAAGGACGACGGAAATGTAAACGGAATGGTGTACGTCCGCCATCACTCACTAAATAAAAGCCCAACTCTCCGTTACCGCCCTCTACACAATGGTAAACTTCTCCTTTAGGGATGTTTGTTTCGCCCATAATGATTTTGAAGTGATAAATTAAAGCTTCCATGTTGTTATAAACTTGCTCCTTTGGTGGTAAATAAAACTCCGGAACATTTGCATGGAATGGTTGATCCTTTGGCATATTCTTAATGGCTTGCTCAATAATTTTTAAGCTTTGCCACATTTCTTCCTGACGAACCATGAAACGATCGTAAGTATCGCCGCTAGTACCAACAGGAACAATAAAATCAAAATCCTGATAAGATGAATATGGATTCATTACGCGCACATCGTAATCAACCCCTGCTGCACGTAAGTTAGGTCCCGTGAAACTGTATTGTAAAGCCATCTCTGCGCTAATTGGACCGCAGTTGATGGTACGATCCATAAAAATTTTATTACGCTCTAATAAATTCGCAAACTCTTGAAGTGCTTTTGGATATCCTTTTACAAAGTCGTTGATTAAATTCCATGTTTTATCGCTCCACTCTCTTTCAAAACCACCAATACGGCCAATGTTTGTTGTTAATCGAGCGCCGCAAATGGATTCATAGATATCATAAATTTTTTCACGCCATTGGAAAATGTAAAGGAATCCGGTCATGGCGCCGGTATCTACACCAATTACAGAGTTACACACCAAGTGATCCGCAATACGCGCCAATTCCATAATGATGATGCGCATGTAATCAACACGCTTAGGTGTTTGTATGCCTAATAATTTTTCAACCGTCATTTCCCAACCCATGTTGTTGATTGGTGAAGAGCAATAATTTAAACGGTCGGTTATAGGTGTAATTTGATTATACGGACGACGTTCTGCCAATTTTTCGAAAGCACGGTGAATGTATCCAATAGTTGGAGTGGCTTCGTGAATAATTTCACCATCCATCTTCAACACATTTTGGAAAATACCGTGT
>CAYQDP010000052.1:0-11294 GCA_964416235.1 uncultured Flavobacteriaceae bacterium
AACATACAGGCAAAAGCGTTTCCATAAATGCAGAATATGAAGTGGGATCGAATGGCATACAAAACGCCATGGTGAACAAATTGATTTTTGGTGGCTTTATTGACAAACCAATGAAAGATGCCGCGTTAACCAAAATGCGTGGATATAATCAAATGGGGTTAAACCTAAATTATGACGTGAACGCTTTTTTTGGGAGAAAGAAAAATTATGCCTTTCTGATTGGAATTAAAAATCAAGAAATTCTGAATGCTACATATACTAAGGATTTTTATCAATTAATGTTTTATGGCAATAAACCGTTTCTTGATAAAACAGCCAACTTCACCGGAACAAACATAAACGCTTTAAGATTTCAGGAAATTAAATTCGGAGTTATGATGCACAAAGTTGATACTACCGCGAAAATTGGAGTATCGATTTCCTTTGTAAAAGGAGAGCAGTTATTTTATGTACGTGCAAGAAACAATTCATCGTTGTACACTAATGGAGATGGTACCGAATTAATTTTTCAATCTAACTTTAATATGGCAGTTAGCGATACGGGTAAAAAGAAAAATTTATGGTCATTTAACGGAATTGGCGCAAGTGCCGACATATTTTTCGAAACTCCATACAAAAGCAAAATTGGAACGCATAGCATATTAACTGTAAATGCAAACAACATTGGCTTCATTCATTGGTCGGAAAACAGTTTACAATACAGCAGCGATTCTGTTATAAAATTTGATGGTTATCATGTAAACAATATTCTCGACTTAAAAGATTCAACCTTGAATCAAATTAACACCGATAGTATTTTGCGTGAAGTAACAAATGCAAGAAAAGAATCATTCAACACCAATATTCCTACCAACTTAATTATAATCAATAAAATATTTTTCAAAAAAGGTTACGCTCTTGGAGCTGGATTCCGTTACATGTTCCACTCTAATTACAAGCCTTACATTTTCATTGAACCTGAATACAAATTAAAACAAAAACTATCCATTACAGTACACATCGGTTACGGTGGTTACACACGTTTGAATGCAGGATTAGCCCTTACTTATAATACCAAAGGATGGTTTGTACGTATAGGAAGCAATAGTTTACAAGGTTATATTTTGCCAAAACAAACTTACGGACAAGGCCTATTTTTAAGTGTTGCTAAAAAATTTAAATAATATGAGAAAGAATTTGATAGCATTATTATTTCTTTTTAGTCTTGCAGCAACAGCTCAGGCTCCGAAGAAATTTTATACCCGTTTTGGCGGATACGGCCATGATGTTGGTTACGGTGTTGTTCAAACTTTAAACGGACAATATGCAGTTACAGGGTCAACAAGTAGTTTCGGTAATGGCAATACGGATGTTTATTTAGCGTTGGTTGACAGTATGGGCTGGGTACGCTGGGAAAAATCATATGGTGGATTTAATAATGATATTGGTCGCTCTATTATTCAATTAAAAGATTCGGGATTTGTTATTGCAGGTTATACGAATTCATTTGGAAGCGGAGGATATGATGTGTTTGCGGTTAGAACAGATAAGAATGGAAATTTAGTTTGGCAAAAAGCTTTTGGCGGATTTGATTGGGATTTCGGTTACTGCGTGAAAGAAAGTAATGGTGGCGACAGCTTAATTATTTGCGGTAACACTTACAGTTTCGGTTACGGGAAATCAGATGGTTACATAATTAAAACAGACATTAATGGAAATTTGCAATGGCAGAAAACATTTGGTGGTGCAGAAGACGACGAGTTTAAATCGTTTACATTAACTTATAACAATCAATATGCATTTGCGGGCACAACCAAGAGCATGGGTGATGTAAAAGGAGATTGCTGGTTAATGAAAATCAATTTGGGAGGAGATTCGTTGTTGGGCATTAAACGGGGTGACAATAAAAAACAGTTTTTGACTGATATTGTCGAAGCCAACAACTTTGATTTGGTCATGTCAGGAGCAAATGACATAGATGGCCGTGATACAACATATGGCTATCTATTATCTTTAGATAATAATGGCGGATTTAAGTATGAAAACACCTTTCCGAGATCAGAAAAATATAACGACTTTCAATTAACAACATTAACTAAAGGATATGGAGGAAATAATTTTATTTATGTGTACAAAACATATGAAGCTCCAATCAATTCGAGAGTTGAGCCTTTATTTATGGATGTCAGCGGAATGTGGCCCAATATATTTAACACATATGGTAGTTTAGATGACGATAACATCGTTGATATTTCAAACACAAAAATAAAAGGATACATTGCAGTTGGATCAACAAACGGTTTTGGATCTCAATTAACTGATGTGTTTTTAGTGAAACTAGATACTACATTGTTTGGATCTCAAAAAATAGTTGGAATTTTAGAAAACAAAAAAGAAAATTTTCAAGTTGAAGTTTTTCCAACAATTACCAAAGATTTCGTATATATCAATAACCTAAATAATTTGAATCATCTGTCTATTGCGGTTGTTTCAATAACCGGTAAAACTATTTATGCAACAGAGGAAGAAACGTTAAATCGCTTAGATTTATCCGGCCTTGCTGATGGATTATATTTCATTATTATCTCAGAAGGAAATCAACAAAGGACTTTCAAAGTAATTAAATCTAATTAATTGTTTTAAAGAACAACATGAGTTTGCAAATAATAAAAAACAGGCCCTACATAATATTATTTGCATTAATCCTGATTTTTATTTGTTATTACTATTCGCCCATTTTTTTTCAACCCAACACCTACATTTTAAATGATCATGGTGATGCTATTAAAAATTATTTCTGTTATGAATGGCATGTGCAAAACGATTCATCCTATTTAGATTATTCTGGCAGCAACTTTCCTTTCGGTGAAGAACACAGTTTTACAGATGGCAATCCTTTGCTCGGAAATTTTATTAAGACCTTCTCTTTCCTAAAGCCATATTCGCTCGCCATATTTAACCTCACAATTATTGGATCCTTCTTCTTATGCGGCTGGCTTTTACTTCGAATTTTTCTTCTTTTAAAAAATCCGGAATATTATTCAATTCTTGCAGCACTTGGTATAACAGTTCTTTGCCCTCAATCACTAAGACTTGCGGGTCACCTTGCTCTGTCTTATAATTTCACTATTCCCTTAGTAATTTACCTCCTCTTAAAACATGAAGTTAATGAAGAACCCATAAAACTGTCCTTTTTTTTATCTATAGTTATAGTATTGGTGTTTTTTATTCACCCATACTTAGGAATGATTAACGCGTCATTTGTTTTGGTGTATTGGTTAATCAAGACATCTCTTTCATTCTCAAAAAAGAACCTCCTTAATTTAGTGGTTCAAGGCTTTATCCCATTGTTAATCTATTTCATTTTTATCAAAATAACAGATACAAAAACCGATCGCCCGCAAAACCCATATGGATTTTTATATTTCGTTGCAAATATTGAAACGGTATTCATTTCCATTTTTCCGCCATTCCGCCATTTTTTATCTCAACTTTATAAGATTCAAGGGCAAAATTGGGAAGGAGTAGCTTATGTTGGTGTAACTTCATTAATCGCTCTGTTTTTTATGATTTATTATTTTATCAGAAATAAATCGAAATGCATTAATCTCATTAAACATGATATAAAGATACGGCCATTTACACTTCTTTTCATTTCAACAATCCCCTTGTTGCTTTTCTCAATGGGTATCCCGTTCAAGTGGGGACTTGAGTCCTTGCTGGATGCTTTTCCTTTGATAAAACAATTTAGAGCTCCTGGTAGATTTGCTTGGCCATTTTTCTTTCTGACCACTATACTAAGCTCCTTGATTGTATCAAAATTATTTTTCACCAAACTCAACCTTAAACTTCGGTATTTTTTTACCAGTTTGATTTTACTTTTATTTCTTGCTGATGGAATTCCCTTTCATCACTCAATGAAAGGATATCTTAATGTAAAAAACCCATTTAATAAACGATATCTGGGTAATGATGCAAAAAAAATAATCTCTACTATACCTAAAAACTCTCAAGCTCTTCTTCCGCTACCCTACTTTCATTATGGAAGTGACTTCTATACCTTTGAAGGAACTGAAAAAATCAAAAGAATGGCGGCAATTGTAAGCTTTCACACCAAATTGCCCCTTATGGCGAATTTCACTCCTCGTACTTCATTTAATGAAACAATTAATTTAGTTCAATTACTATCGGATGACAACATTGAAAAGAGTATTGTTGCAAAATTAAATCCAAGCATGTCCATCGTTGTATTATATAGCAAAGAAATATTGTCTTTTGAAGAAAAAAATTTACTCAATAAATGTAAAATACTATATGAATCTACTGATTTTATTCTTGCAGAATTATTTCCACAGGATCTTATTAGTAATACGAAGAAAAAAGAATTGGATTTTTTTATCGAAAATAAAAACAATTTAATTCAAAACCACGGCCTGCTGACATCTGATAGCTCTTATACTTTATTCAATAATTTCGATAACGAAAAAAGTAAAGTATATGAGGGAATTTTAAATCAATCTAATATTTTGGTTGAACTGCCACCAAATTCGCTGCAAAAAGATAGAACCTATGAATTGAGCTTTTTATATAAACCCCACCATAACGATGCCATGAATAATGTGGTCAAAATCAAAGTGCCGGCACCTTCAGGAGACACCCTCGCTACCCTATCTTCACGTAATTTAAACACAATGCCTAATTACATAAACGACTTAATAGTTGCTAAATTGGTATTTAGCATAACAAATTCTAATCAAAAACATATTATTCTAATAGAAGGGCTTAAAAAAAGCAAACCACATAGTTTTGCAATAGATAATCTGCTTATAAGAGAGCTTACCAATAAAGTATATCGTATTAACGGCGATAATCCATTAAAGATTAATCTCAATAATTTCGATATAAATTAAGGTTATTAACCACCCTAATCTTAGTAAGTTTTACCCCCACCGGCATTTATTTGTATAAAATATTGGTTATTTTAGACTGACTAAAACACCTCTAACCTGAACATCCCTCTCCATATGAAATACAAAGTATTATTAGCTTTTTCTTTATTGGTAAGCTTTTCGTTTGCACAAATTACCAACACGCGTAAATGGCGCAAAACCGAAAGCGATTCGATGCAATACGCCCTTATCATGTATGATGAGAAAGAATATTTGGCCGCATTGCCTATTTATGAAAAATTGTATTATGCGCATCCTGATGAAATATTTTTAAAGTTCGTATATGGCCGTTGCTGCCTTTATCGTAGCGATAAACATGAAGAGGCGCTTAAATTAATCGGAGAGGTTTATGCTAAAAATAAAAAAGCAGAAAACATTGAATTTGATTTGGCCCGTGCCTACCATTTAAACTACAAGTTTGATGAAGCTATAACCATGGCTAACCAATACATCGCCAACAAACGTGCTGTTGCCGAAGATAAAGAAACATCTAAACAGGTTATTCGTTATTCTCAAAACGGTAAAGTACTTTATGCTAATCCTACCAATGCAAAAATTACGCACGCCGGAAATATTTTAAACAGTGAAAACGAAGAGTACGTACCCGTTGTTTCGGCTGATGAATCCATTATGATTTTCACCTATGTTGGTAAGGAAAGTACCGGAGGTCGTCAAAATAAATTAATGCAACCGTTTGAATATGGCGACTATTACGAAGATGTATTTCAGTCGAGAAAAGTAAATGGAGAATGGACCAAACCAACACCTATTACTAATATTAACACCAACACCCATGATGCCGCCATTGCAATTAGTCCGGATGGCCAAAAATTATTCGTTTACCGCGATAACGGCGATGACCACGGAGATATTTACATTAGCTATTTAAAAGATACAACCTGGAGTGTTCCTGTAAAACTTATAGGCGAAATTAATTCGTTTGCATGGGAAGGAAGTTGCTCTTTAACATCAGACGGAAAAACACTTTATTTCTCGAGTGAAAGAAGCGGAGGTAAAGGCGGTCGTGACATCTATCGTTCACGATTATTACCTGATAGTACCTGGGGAAAAGTAGAAAACCTTGGTGATTCCATTAACACTCCTTTTGATGACGACGCTCCTTTCATACACCCTGATGGTGTTACCTTATACTATAGTTCAAAAGGAAAAAACAGCATGGGAGGCTATGATATTTTTGAAGCTAAAATGAAAGACTCTGCGTTTAATGTGAGTCCACGTAATTTAGGATATCCTATTAACACTACCGACGATGATATTTATTATGTATTGTCTGCAAATGGTAAAACAGGTTATTACGCCAGCGGAAAGCAAGGCGGACAAGGCTTAAAAGATTTATATTTTGTTGACCCTGGTACTACCGAAAAAGCACCGGTTGTTTGTTTAGTAAAAGGAAATATTACCTTTAATAAGGTAGCAGCTGAAGCGGATATTAAAGTTGAAATTACTTCTAATAATAATGAGATTTACAGTAAACTTAAATCGAATAACGCTACAGGGAATTACGTAACAACTTTCCCTGCCGGCGCAAAATATAAAGTAACTTATACTTACCAGAATTATTATCCAAGAACTTTAGAGTTTGATGCAAGTGCTATTACAGAATATACCGAAAAGATTTTCGATATCGATTTCAGCATTCCTCCGGATACAGCAAAACCAAAGCCGGTAGTAGTAAAAGATACAACACCTGATGATGGATTTAAAACTATTTGGAAATTACAAGAGAAAGCTAAAAAATACGCTCGATTATACGGAAACATTTCCGCCGAAGGACTTAACTTTAGGGTGCAAATTGCAGCTTACAAAAAACCTAAAAATTACAAATACACTCATTTGAAAGGGTTAGGAAAAGTTGAGAGAATGAAATTAGCCGATGGTATCACACGTATGACCATTGGCGGTGATTTCAAAACAATTGGAAAAGCTTACGAACATATGAAGAAAGTAATTGCAGCCGGGCAAACTGATGCCTTTGTTACGGCGATTTATAAAGGAAAACGCGTTTACCTGGATGAATTAGTGAAAATGGGAATTTTCAAAAAGTAAAAATAACTTTATTTTAATTCCTTAATAAATGCTTGAACACCCTCAGAAGCTACTTTTTTAATATGCTTTAAATTGATTACATAATCCAGATTAAAATCTCCCGGATCAATTAACCATTTCTGAGCGCTGGGTTTTACGTAGTTTAAAATTCCTGCGGCAGGATACACGTTTAATGAAGTTCCTATTACTACAAACATATCCGCTTCTGAAGCGATTCCTATTGCATTATCCATTTCCGGTACCATCTCGCCAAACCAAACAATATGCGGACGCAATTGCGAACCTCGCTCACACATCTCCCCTATTTTAATCTCCCATTTATCTATCGGATAAACCAATTCAGGATGCATGGAGCTTCTTACCTTCATTATTTCACCATGCAAATGCAAAACGTTTTTACTTCCGGCACGTTCATGCAAGTCATCAATGTTCTGTGTAATAATTGTTATATCATAACGCGATTCAAGACCTGCAATTAACTTATGCGCATCATTAGGCTGCGCTTCTATAACTTGCTTGCGGCGCAAATTATAAAATTCAGTAACTAATGCTGGATTAGCTGCCCATGCTTCAGGAGTAGCCACATCTTCAATTCGAAACTCTTCCCATAAACCTCCTGCGTCACGGAATGTTTTGAGTCCACTCTCAGCGCTTACTCCTGCGCCGCTAAATATGACAAGTTTCTTCTTCAATTTATAAATTGGTCTTCACAAAGTTCAGCATCTTATTAAATAAATGTAAACGCGTATTACCTCCGTAAATTCCATGGTTCTTATTTGGATAAGTCATGAACTCAAACGGAATGTTATGCATGACTAAAGCTTTTGCCATTTCCATACTGTTTTGATAATGCACGTTGTCGTCGGCACTTCCGTGTATCAATAAAAATTTACCCTTGATTTGTTTTACAAAATTTACAGGTGAATTATCTTCATAACCGCTTTTGTTATCAGCAGGCTTACGTAAGAATCGCTCTGTATATATATTATCATAATACTTCCAATTGGTAACAGGTGCTACTGCAATAGCCGCTTTAAAGTAATCTGCGCCTTTACTGATTAATAATGAAGCCATGTAACCACCATAGCTCCATCCCTGGAATCCAATGCGAGACTTATCTACATATGGTAATGTTCCTAAATATTTTGCTGCTTCAATCTGATCTATAGTTTCCAATTTACCCAATTGCAAATAAGTACAATGTTTAAATTGGCGTCCACGACCTAAAGTTCCTCTTCCGTCAACACAAACCACCATATAACCTTCCTGCGCTAATAATTGATGCCACCAGTATTCAAACGATTCCCAGGAATTATTGCACTCGTTAGAGCCCGGACCGTTATAGGCGAACATATAAACCGGATATTTTTTATTAGGGTCAAAATTATGAGGCTTAATCATGAATCCGTTTAACTCCACATTCTCTGAAGTTTTGAAAGTGAAAAAAGTTTTTTGTGAAACCGTGTAGGATTTAATTTTCTCCTTAAGCTTTGCATTATCTTCTAATACTTTTATCAATTTTCCATCGGCGGTGTGCAACTCATATACGGTTGGTGTATTGGCATTACTGTAACTACTCACGTAATATTTGAATCCATTTGTAAAATCTGCGTCTGTAAATCCTTCTGCGGTTGAAAGCATTTTTTTACCGCCGCCATTTAATTTAACACTAAACAAATCGCGATTAATCGCGCCGCGCTCGGTAGAAGTATAAAACAATGTTTTAGTTTTAGAATCGTAACCCTTAAACTCAATTACATCCCAATTTCCTTTGGTAATTTGATTGATTAACTTTCCATCGTTAGAGTAATAGTACAAATGATTGAATTCGTCCATTTCGCTGCACCAAATAAAACCACTATTATCAGGAAGGAAAGTCAAATAATCTGTAACATCAATGTATGTTTTGGCCTCCTCCGTCAATATTACTTTTGAGCTTCCGTCTTTTGCATTCGCATACAGCAATTCAATCTTATTTTGCAAACGATTCATGCGCTGAATACACAAGGAGGCATCGTTGTTGGTCCAGGTAATTCTAGGAATATAAATATCTTTTTCAGCGCCAATATCAGCGGTAATAGTTTTACCGGTGTTGACCTCGTAAACATGCACAGAAACGATTGAATTATCTTCGCCTGCCTTAGGATATTTAAATGTAGTTTTATCAGGATATAACGCGCCGTTATACATATCCATGCTGTATTCCTTAACATTAGTTTCATTAAACTTCATATAAGCCAAATAAGTGCCATTGCTGCTCCATTCAAAATAATTGGCTTTGGAAAATTCCTCCTCATAAACCCAGTCGGCCCAGCCATTTTTAATTTTATTGTACTCGCCATCTGTTGTAACTTTTATTTCTTCTAAGGTTTCAAGGTTTTTTATAAACAAATTGTTATCGCGAACAAAAGCTACTTTTTTGCAATCCGGTGAAAACGTTGGAAACATTTGTTTACCGTTACTGCTCAATTCAATGACCTTTTTCTGTTTTATATCGAAAATAAAATTTGCCGCCTTCGACGAGCGGCGGTAAATATGTTCTGATTCTGTAGTAAGGAGAATCTTAGATTCATCCGGACTAAAACTATAGCCTCCTAATGAAATGGATTTACCATTAAACTTCACGTCTTCCCCTTTTACCAAAACGCCAATCTTTTTTCCTGATTTAATTTCATATTTCACTAAATCATAAGATTCTCCTACCTGCTCTAAATCGGTATAATGCACTCCATCATTCATGGCATTATAACCATCCGGTGATGCCGGCATAAACGAATATTTTAACCAAATATCTTCAACGGTGATTTTGTTCTGTGCAACATCAATTGTTGCTAATAAAACAAATAATAGAAGTAGCTTTTTCATGCGATATATTTATTATAAATCCGGCCTGTGCAGGATTATTTTTTGTGAATTTAAGCATTTAACTGATTTTACTCAATTAAACCTCCTTTTCAATAAGTTTTTAATAAATATCTAAATTATTTTTTTAGATTAGCCTTGTAAATACCATTTATTATGCAAAAATATAAAGCTTTAATTATAGACGACGAAGAGAATAGCCGCAGCAACACCATTAACATGTTAAAAAACTACTGCCCCGAGATAGAAGTAGTTGGAGAAGCCGGCAGCGGACCTGAAGGAAAAGTTAAAATTCAGGATCTTAAACCTCATGTTGTTTTCCTTGATATAAATATGCCAGGGATGAATGGATTCCAAATGCTGGAAGGTATTTATAACCGTGATTTTTGCGTGGTGTTTTTAACCGCTTATAGTGAGCATGGCATCAATGCAGTAAAGGCAGGAGCGATTGACTATTTAATGAAACCCCTCATGCTAAGCGAACTTCAGGGAGCCATTAAAAAAGTAGTTCAGCATTATGAAACTAAAGGCGCGCCGGTTTCAAAAGCGGAGGCTGATAAAAACCTTGTTCTCATTAATCATAGCAAAGGTTTTAACCTCATTGATTTTAAAGATATCGTTTGGCTAGAGGCTAATGATAATTATACTACTCTCTATTTAAATACTGGTAAAAAAATTGTTGCTTCAAAAACCTTAAAAGAATTTGAAGCTATCTTACCAACCACTGATTTTTTTCGCTCTCACCGCTCTACTCTAATCAACGTAAGTTATATTAAAGAGTACTCTAATAGTGAAGGTGGAGAGGTTATTCTAAGTGATGGCACTCATGTACAAATCTCAAAAGCACGTGTGCAGGATTTTGCAGACTTCATTAAAAACCGCTCTGTTTCTCCTAAATAAATTGTATCTTTAAACCTATGCCGTTAGGCTTTTTGTGGTAAGTATCAGAACATATTTGCTGGTTTTTCTATTCTTTATTTCTGCGTATGCTTTTCCGCAGCAAAAATCTTTTAACTATCAGCATTACGGACCGGAAGACGGCCTAAGCAGTAATAATATTTGGGCTGCCAAACAAGGCCCGGACGGACTTATTTATGTTGCTACTCAGAATGGTGTTTTTACTTACGATGGCTATGAGTTTTTAAAACTTAAAGCGAAAAATCTTAAATCCAACTACATCCGCAACATTAATTTTGATTTAAAAGATTTGCATGTTGTGAATCGTGAAGAGGGAATTTTCAGCTATGATAAAGCAAAGGGAAATGCAAAAAAAGAACAAGCTTTTAATTTTAGCAATAAGGTTGATGAATTAATCATTTCCGGAGATTTTGCTTATAGCCTCACTGATGAAATTGAAGTGTGCGCCGTAAATTTAAAAACCGGCGAAGTTTTCAAGGATGATTTAAAGGGATATACCAATCAGGCATTCTGTATTTT
>CAYQDP010000053.1:0-11240 GCA_964416235.1 uncultured Flavobacteriaceae bacterium
AGTCCTGACCTCTCCCATAATCCAGCGCCGTCGTTGAAGCTGAGGTAGAGAAGTATCGAAAGGAATTGATTAATTATAAGTATAAGGTAAAGCTCATTGAAAATAATTTGGACACTACTGTAACAAAGGAAGAAATTCAGGCTTACTATGATGCTAATCGTGATAATTTTATTTTAAAGGATAATATTGCTACGGTTAATTATTTTAAAATTCCTGTTGCGTCCAAAGCAATTGATAAGTTTAAAAAGGCAATTTACTCGCCTAATCTAAAAGATAAAGACCAATTAAAAAATTTGTGCTTGCAGTATGCTGATAATTATTTTATGAATGATAGTACATGGTTACTGCTTGAAGATATTAAGAAAGAAATTCCTCAATTGCGTGATGTACCAGAATTTAATTTTTACGCAGGTCGATATTTTGAGTTTACTGATAGTTTGGCATGGTATTATTTAAAAATAAAGCAGATTAAAGTAAAGGATGCTTTGTCTCCCATTAATTATGAATCGGTGAACATTAAGAAAATCATTCTTAATCAGCGCAAGATGAAGCTCATTCGTCAGTACAAAGAGCAGGTATTAGAAAAGGCAAAAGCTGAGGGCAAATTCAAAGTGAATTGATTGTTAAAAAACTCAAATTAGCCTCTAGAAATCAAAATCTTATCTCTATACAGAATATTATTCTTAACTTAGCTCTCTATGCTAAAAAAGGCTTTTTTTATATTGTTCATTGCTCTTGGTTTTAGTGTACCGGCACAACAGGTTATTGATAAAGTAATTGCTGTAGTAGGTAAATATCCCTTGTTGCTTTCTGATTTCGAAACGTATCAAATTGAAAAACAAAAGGAGGATCCAAATTCACCAAAATGTAAAGCATTTGAAGAGTTATTGTATAGCAAACTTTTATTGGCACAAGCCGATCGTGATAGTGTTGAAGTACAAGATGCAGAAGTGGAGCAGGAGTTAGAAAAGCGTTTGGCATATTATATTCAGATGTTTGGTGGTGATGAGGCTAAGTTTGAAGCTTTTTATGGTAAGCGTACCAATGTGTTTAAAGATGAGATGCGTGATGATGTCCGCGATCAATTGTTGGCTCAGAAAATGCGTCAACGTATAACAGGCGATATTAAGTTAACGCCTTCGGAAGTTCGTCAATATTACAATTCATTACCCGCAGATAGTTTGCCTGTTATTAATACCGAATTACAAATTGCACACATTGTAAAAATGCCTCCTGTAAACGAACAGGCAAAAGTAGATGCTCGCGCTGCCATTGAATCTTACCGTGAACGCGTGTTAAAGGGTGAAAGCATGAGTGTTTTGGCTGCGTTATATAGTGAGGATCCTGCTTCGGCAAAGAATGGTGGTCGTTACGAAACTGTTATGCGTGGTGTAATGGTACCTGAGTTTGAAGCTGTCGCATTTCGTTTAAAGAAAGGTGAAGTTTCTGAAGTGTTTGAAACACCTTACGGCTATCATTTCATTGAATTGATTGCACGAAAAGGCGAAACAGTTGATTTACGTCATATTCTCATCGCTCCAAAAATGTCGCAGCTGGATGTTTTAAATGCAAAATTGTTTTTAGATACATTACAAAAACAAATTTTAGAAGGGAAGATTTCTTTTGAAGAAGCTGCAAAAAAATACAGCGATGATAAGGAAACAAAGCAAAACGGCGGCTTACTAATTAATCCGATGACAGGCGCTACAAAATGGGAGAACGAAGAAATTAGTCAGATGGACCAAAATTTGGTATTTGTATTTGATAAAATGAATCCCGGAGATGTTTCTACACCTGTGCAATACAATGCCGCAGACGGGAAACCTGGTTATAGAATCATTACGATTATTTCTCGCAGCGACCCGCATAAAATTAATTACAAAGATGATTATGCAAAACTTCTTACAATGGCAACGTTTGAGCGTCAGCGTAAATTAATTAAGGACTGGATTGAGCGTCGCTCCAAAGTTACTTATATAAAAATTGATCCGGAGTTCAATTGTCAACTCGAATACAACTGGCACATTTCAAATTAATTTTATGCAATTTAAATCCGACACCGAAGCTGCAGAAGCATTTGTTGCAAAGTACAAGCAACTGAATTCAGAAATTGGTAAAGTAATTGTTGGACAACAAGACACAATTAAAGATGTTTTAATCAGTGTGTTTTGTAAGGGACATTGTTTACTTGTGGGAGTTCCCGGATTAGCAAAAACTTTATTAGTTAATACTATTTCGGATGTATTGGGTTTAAGTTTCAATCGTATTCAGTTTACGCCAGATTTAATGCCGGGTGATATTATTGGAAGTGAAATTTTGGATGAGAGTAGAAATTTCAAATTCGTAAAAGGTCCTTTGTTCGCTAATATTATTCTTGCAGACGAGATTAACCGTACACCGCCAAAAACTCAAGCAGCATTATTAGAAGCCATGCAGGAACGCCATGTAACGGCAGCAGGAAAGAAATACGAATTAGGAAATCCTTTTTTTGTTTTGGCTACACAAAATCCAATAGAACAAGAGGGAACTTATCCATTACCGGAAGCGCAATTAGACCGTTTTATGTTTAATGTGTGGTTAGATTACCCGAAGTTTGAAGAAGAGTTGCAAGTGGTTAAGCAAACGACTACTTCAGGAAGCGTTAAGCTTAATAAGATTTTAAGCTCAGAAGAAATTTTAGCATTTCAGGAATTGGTACGAAAAGTACCGGTTGCTGATAATGTAGTGGAATACGCTGTGAAGTTGGTGAATAAAACACGTTTAAACAGTGAGTTCTCCTCTGAGATTTCAAAAAAATATTTAGCGTGGGGCGCCGGTCCGCGTGCATCACAATATTTAGTTCTGGGTGCAAAATGCCATGCTTTATTAAATGGGAAGTTTAGTCCGGATATTGAAGATGTAAAAGCTATTGCAATTCCGGTATTAAGACATCGTGTGGTTTTAAACTATAAAGCGGAGGCAGAAGGAATGAATGTCGAAAGTATAATCAAGCAATTAATGTAATGGAAAATAAACCCGAAAGTTTTGAGGAAAAAGCAAAGGAATATTTCGATGAGAAGAAATATCGAACCATTATTGTAGGTAGGGATGGTTACAAAAGCAATGAAGATTTGGAAGACGCTATTGCAGCATTGATAGAAGATAAAATCAGTACGGAAGAGAAGGAAGAAATATTAAAGCACTTAAAGGCGAGTAAAGCAAAGCAAGCTTTATTTAAGGCTATTCAGTCGTCAAAAAGTGATGCTAAAAAGGCTAAATTAATTGCAGCGTGTTGGGAGATTGATTTAGATTGCACTGATGATTTTTTATTTTTTGTTGACTTAACGTGTAATGAAGATTTTAATGTTTCGTTAGAAGCTTTAACAGTCATCGAAAACATTGAGAATGCAATTCCTGTTAATCAATTAGAGCAAGCTCAAAAGCAAGTAACTGCCAGAATAAAAGAAAGGCCCGATAACATTGATTTGTTGGTTGATTTATTACAGATTATAAAAGACAGATCAGAAGCAAACTAAAATTGATTAGTAAAATAAAAAAGCCCATTCATTTGAATGGGCTTTTGTTTTGAAGAAGTTTAAATTATTCGATTACAATTTTATTAGTAGTCGATTTACCATCTTGGATTGCTTTGATAAAGTAAATACCTTTTGCGTTGGTAGATAAATTAATTGTTTGTTTACCTTTTTTCAATGACTGATTGAAAATAATCTCACCTAAAGCATTAGTTATTTCTACTTGTGCGTCGGCAGGTAATTCAATTGTGAATTTACCGGAGTTAGGATTCGGAAATACATTAAATGAATTGTTATTTGCAGTTAAAGCATTAATGCCTGTACATGCACTTACATTCTGAGTTACGATGCTTGTGTTAGAACAACCTGTAACTGTATTTGTACCTGTAACAGTATAAGTAGCGTTTACAGTAGGAGAAACTACAATTGAAGCACCGCTACCTGAAGGCATCCATGAATAAGTATTCGCTCCCGTAGCAGTTAATGTTGCATTTTGTCCCGCGCAAATTAACGTGTTGCTTGTAGTCGCACTTACTGTTGGAAGCGCGTAAACATTAATAGCTACGGTATTTGTTGAAGCAACGATACATCCGGTTTGAGTTCCTGAAACTGTATAAGTAGTACTTACACTAGGAGTAACTGAAATAGAAGCACCGTTTATTGCTCCGGGATTCCATGTATAAGTATATCCTGTTGCAGTAGTTGACGCGCTGATGGTAACTGAAGCATTCGGACAAACAGAGCTGGCACTTTGTGCAACAGAAATTGCCGGTGTAAGTCCCATTGAATAAGTTGGAGCAGGAGTGATGTTGTTTTTCCAATAGAATTGTAAATCAGGATAACCATAATGGTAATTGGAAAGAACGCTAGTAGGGAAAGTGTTTTGAGTACAGCTGTTGCAATAACGCATATCAAGGTAAGTAAGTTTGCTATTGATTTGGCTTGAAGTTCCAAAATAATATCCATCGCTCGCGCCTTGGTATAATTGTAATACATATTGCGTGCCTTGTGTTAACCAAATTGGGCTAGCTAATGGAGCATAAGAATAAGTTGCTGCTGGACCACTAACCTGAATTTGAGAAATGATATTTGTAGATGTGTTGTCAAATAAAGTGACATAACGAGTTGTTCCATTTGGTTCTCTCTTACCAAAAGCCGTTACTAAGATATCTTCGTTGGGAGAAAATCTAAATCCACGCTGAGAGTTTGTAGCTCCTCCGGCACCACCGGAAGCAACGCTGTCAGTTGCAGATTTTAAACCAATGAATACACCCGGAACAGATGAAACAGATGTAGCTGTACTATTTCCATGAAAGAAATAGAACGTACGATTACCTCCGGCAGGAATAGTATCGATTTTAACCCATACAATTGTTGTAGGAGTATTAATGCCCGACTCTAACCAATGGTTGTAAAGCGTGCTACCATTACAGTTTTTGCCAAAGCGAATATCGTCTCCGGTAGTTTGCATTTGAGAAGCGGCAATAAGTGATTGCGTGTTAATTGTAAGTTTTAACTGATAGTTAATAGCCGTAACAGTTGCGCTGTTGTAAACAGTTATTGGTGTAACATTTGAGTAACCGGTTAACTGGGCTTTAGTGGTAAACCCAAAGCCTACTGCTAAAAACAATAAAGAGTATATTTTTAATTTCATGCGATTTAATTTTAATGTTATTTATTGGAGTTATTTGTGCTAACAATTTTAGCTTTTTTCATTTCGGCTAATTGTTGTTTTTCCTTTTTTAATTCGTCAGCCGGAAAAGAAGGATCTGTTTCATCAATCTTAATTTTATTTTCCAGTTCCTTAATTTTTGAACTTTTTTCTTTTTCAGATGCAAAAGAAATAGAGCTAGATGTTTTTTTGGAAGTTGGAGCTTCCTGTGCACATAGGGATGTGGCACCAAGACCAAGAATGATTCCGGTCAGATAAATGGTTTTTTTCATAGTAATTGGGTTTTAAGTAAAATTAAACTATTAATTTGATTCATTTAAAGAAATGTTCAAAATAATAGATTAGAACTAATATAAATCAGTTATTGGAGATTAAAATAATTATAAATGAGTATTATCGTTTACCGACCACACACTCAATTAAATCTTCTTGCTTTAGGTATTTATTGGCAAGGTCGCATAGTTCGGTAGGTGTAACACTTTTTACGCTGCTAAAATAATTATCGTAATAGTTATAATCGAGGCCAAATTCATAAATGGCTTTGAATTTTTCGGCGAGTGCAAACGGACCATCAACACTTCGTAAGAATTGACCTAAAATATAATTACGAACGGTTTCTAATTCTTCAGTGCTCACTAATTCTTCACGTAAGCGTTTAAGTTCTTTGTAAATTTCTTCCAGTGCGTTATTTGTAACATCTGCACCAACCTCTGTGCTGATGGCAAAATAACCTGCATTTACATACGAGGTTAAGCCTGATCCTATCCCATAGGTATAACCTTTATCTTCACGAATATTAGCCATTAAACGAGAACCAAAATAACCGCCAAGAATAGTATTTAAAACCTGGAATTTAAAATAATCGGGGTGCGTTTTATTAAATAAAACACGCCCAATTCTTATTGCAGATTGAATTGCATCATCTTTCTCAACCAAAACTCTTTTTTGATTAGAGGTTTTTATTTGAGGCATAATCTTATTTACAGAAGAAGGATTTCCCCAATCGCTTTTTCCGAAGTGTTGATTTAGAATATTGAATAGGTTAGGAGAGAAGTTGCCCGATACAACTATGAAACAATTTTTAGAATTATAGTGTGTCTTATAAAAATCTATAATGTCTTGTTGTTTTACAGTGTCAAAATCATCATTCTTTAAATCAATTCCATAAGGATGAGTTTCTCCAAATAGTAATTCTGAAAACTTTCTTCTTCCTAAATAATTTACCTTTTGTGAATTAATTAAATGTTTTTGTTTTCTGTTGGCTAAATAGATGTCAATTTCACTTTGCGGATAAACAGAATCTTTCACCAAGTCTTCCACGTAAACTAAACTTTCATTCAAATATTTGTTTAATGAATAAAGAGTAACCGACGAAAAATCTTGTCCGGCTGATAATTCTAAAAACGATCCGTACTTGGACCGGGAATTGTTTCTGCAAGATCATAATAATCTATGTTTTCAGATAATTGTAAAGCATTGTATTTTGTGGTTCCGTTTTCAAGTAAAGTATTAGCCGTGGAAGAAAGTAAAGTTCGGTTTTGATAAAACATACCTGCTTTAAAAATGAGCTCCACTTTGGTTAGTTCCTGCGAACCGGCATTAATACTGAAAACCGAAATGCCATTATCCAATTTTTTTTCTTCAGCTTGAATAATGTCAATCTTTTCAATGGTTTTAAATTCCGGTGCAAGGGTTCTGTTTATCATGGGAATGAAGTATTGGTATTAATCTAAAAGATATTGCTGATGTTTATTGAATTTCTCCAGTGTTCTGATACCGGATGAACTGATATGTTCGAAATCTTTATTGCAAAAAATATTAATGATTTTCACATCCGGTTTTAATTCCTGTATGTAGCGATATTGGTTTTGTTCATATTGAAAATCTGTTGAATTTCTTAACCCGCGGATAACTGTTACATCATACTTTAACGTGTCAAGAAAATCGGTGAGTAAAGAATCGTACTCGCAGATTTGGCGATTTGTAATTGTTTTTGGCAAAGGCCAGTTTCTTCCTTCTTTTGCGGGATTTTTTCCAAAGGCAATAATTACTTTATCGAAAATTAATTCCGCTTTTTGCAATACATTGTAATGCCCTTTATGAAAAGGATTAAAGCTTCCTGCAAATACACCAATTTTAGGTTGATTGTATTTTACGAATGAAATAAGCGCATCGAGTTTTCCATCTTTATTGATTTTTGACAAATGTTTCAATCGTTCTTCGCGATATACCAGGTAATCGTGATTTTGAAATTGATTAAAAATCATTTTCTCGGTTTCCAATTGTTCTTCAAATGGTTTTTGAAGATAATGGTCGATACTGTCTTTAAAATCTATCATTCTATTTCTTTTTTAGATAATACAAAGTAGAGCAGTTGTTTTCGTCAAGAACTTTTTTAGCGATATCTTTAATATCATTAGCCGTAACAGCTAAATATTTGCCTATCTCCTGATTAATATAATCAGCATCTCCCATTAATTCGGAAATAGCCAGATTTGTTGCCTTATTTAAAACATCCGTTTCGGAAAAAGTAATGCTCGATTCAACTTTGTTTTTACATTTCTGTAATTCGTTTTCTGAAACTAAACTGTTTTTAATTTTATTTAATTCATGAATGATGGCTTTTTCAGCCGCTTCAATATCAACACCACTACTTAATTTTCCGGATACAACAAATAATCCCTCGTCAAAATCGCCCATTACGTAAGCATTTATTTCGGAGAACATAGGATTATCTTTTACTAATGAATTATATAAACGTGAAGAATTTCCTCTCGATAAAACATCCGATAGTAAATCACAAGCATAGTAATTTTTATCATGACGAGACACCATATGGTAGGCTTTGTAAATGGAATCTACCGGTACATCTCTTTCAACGGTTAACTTTCTTGCCTCTGTTTGCTTTGGTTCTTTCGGTAAGTTTCTTTTTGGTTTAGTTCCACCGGCAATTGGCTCGAACCACTTTTTTGCTAATTGTTTTACATTTTCCAACTCCACATTTCCTGCTACAACCATTATGGCATTACTTGGATTGTAATGTTTTTTAAAAAATGATTTTACATCAGCCATGGTTGCATTTTCAATATGCGAAATTTCTTTACCAATGGTTGCCCATTTATAAGGGTGAGTTTTGTAAGCGAGTGGACGCAACAATAACCAAACATCACCATAAGGTTGATTTAAATAACGTTGTTTGAATTCTTCAATAACCACACTTCTTTGTACTTCCAGACTTTTATCGGTGAAAGCTAAACTCAACATACGATCACTCTCCAACCAAAAAGCAGTTTCTAAATTTTCAGCAGGAACTGTGCAATAATAATTTGTAATGTCATTTGTTGTGAAAGCGTTATTTTCTCCGCCTACTAATTGCAATGGTTCATCATAATTAGGAATATTAATACTCCCACCAAACATTAGATGTTCAAATAAATGCGCAAAACCCGTTTTATTTTCATCCTCATCACGTGCTCCAACATCATACAAAATATTCACACAGGCCATCGGCGTAGATTTATCCTGATGAACAATAACAGTTAAGTTGTTTTGTAATTTGAACTTCTCGAATTGTATCATAATATAGTAACGAATCAGAAGGTTAAGTTACCGATTCTTTTAATGCACGTGTTAAAGTCTTTTATTATTTCTTCTACAATTTCTGCTGCGGGTTTAATTTCGTTAATATCACCGCTAATTTGTCCGATTTCTAATTCACCTTCAGTTAAATCGCCCTCATACATACCTTTTTTGGCACGCGCTCTTCCTAAAAGTGTAGTGAGCTCTTCAACCGAAGCACCATTCTTTTCAGCTTCTATTACCTTATTGCAAAAATCATTTTTAATTAAGCGCACCGGAGTAAGCTGTTTTAAGGTTAAAACGGTATCGCCTTCTTTAGCTTTTACAACGGAATCTTTAAAGTTTTGGTGGGCTGAAGATTCAGGAGTAGCAACAAAGCGACTTCCAATTTGAACTGCATCTGCACCAAGCGCAAAAGCCGCCGCCATTTGGCAACCGTAACCGATACCTCCTGCAGCAATTAATGGAATTGTGATGGCTTTCTTAACTTGAGGAATCAAAACCATGGTTGTGGTTTCCTCGCGACCGTTATGTCCGCCGGCTTCAAAGCCTTCTGCAACAATAGCATCAACACCGGCTTCCTGACATTTTAAGGCGAATTTCACATTGCTTACCACGTGCACCACTTTAATTCCGTGTTCTTTCAAATGATTAGTCCAAGTTTTGGGATTGCCGGCACTTGTAAAAACTACTTTCACCCCTTCTTCAATAATAATCTTCATATGTTCCTCAATATTAGGGTATAAGAGTGGTACATTCACGCCAAAAGGTTTATTGGTTGCTGCTTTGCATTTACGAATTTGTTCACGTAACACATCCGGGTACATCGAACCTGAGCCAAGTAAGCCTAATCCTCCGGCATTTGAAACGGCAGAAGCCAATTCCCAACCACTGCACCAAATCATTCCGGCTTGTATTAACGGGTATTTTATGTTAAAAAGAGAGCAAATAGGATTTGACATACGACTTAAAATTTAGTATATTTAAGCCATAAAATTAGAGAATTTTCTTACTTTTGTAGACAAATGAAAAAACTATTCTACTCGCTATTACTTGTTTTCTTTTTTACCGCATCTTACTCGCAGTGGTTGTGGGATTTTGGATTTGCAGTAGGGGCTTCAAACTATTTGGGAGATATTGGAGGGAAAGAGAAAACCCGTCGTGATTTTGTGGCTGATATGAAGTTAGCAAAAACACGTTGGAATGTTGGAGGTTTTGCCCGTTACAAATGGCGCCCAAGAGTATCAATTAAGTTGGCATTAGATTATTTGCGTTTAGAAGGTGATGATAAATTATCTACGAATCCGGGTCGTCGTGCGCGTAATTTGAATTTCAGAAATGATATGTTTGATTTGGCTTTTACCGCTGAATGGTTCTTTTATGAAAACAATGATTTAGGAAATACTTATCGTTATCGTAATGGCTTCCGTGCTTACATCTTTGCTGGAGTTGGAGGTTATTACAGTAATCCAAAAGGTAACTTAAATGGTGAGTGGATTAAATTACGTCCGTTACAAACAGAAAACGTCTCCTATAAGCCGATTGGAGTGAATATTCCTGTAGGTGTTGGTTTTTATTTTACACTAGAGAAAAAACATCGTATTGGATACGAGCTTAACTGGCGTACAACATTCACTGATTATTTGGATGACATAAGTGGGAATTATCCGGATCAAGCGCCTGGTAATTCTTTATCCGAAACAATGTCATATCGTACCGAAGAATTAGGTCCGAATTACCCTGATGATGCGCATTACTCTCATGGTTGGGGTCAAAAGCGTGGTGATAAAACACATAAAGATGCATATATGACAATGACTTTATCATATAGCTATGTAATGCGTGGGAAAAGTTCATTCTACCGTTCTCGTTATGGGCATTTCTTCAGCAAGAAGAAGCGCGGAGCAACACGTAAGATTCGTGCTAAATTCTAGAAAACAAAAATATTAAAAGAGAAGCCCTGCAGAAATTGCGGGGCTTTTTTATTTAAGTTCTTTAGGATAACAAATAAAGTGTTTTGTAACTGATTTGCTTAAAGCTTGAATATTCAGTAAATCACTGGCAGTCGCTATGTCAACAAGCTTTCCGGTGTTATATAAAATATTTATGCCGTGATCGCCACTATTATAAGCACGATTGTTTACACTTTCCGAAAACACAAAGTAAGAGGCTTCTTTTCTTGTGACTGAATAGGTTTTCATGGCTTTTTCAATCAACTTATTCTTATGCGCAGTAGCAATTGCCTCATTCTGTAATTCTATTTTATACAAATTACGTTCAAGCATGTTTTTGCAAAGTGTTTTTAATATGAAGTCATCGCAATCGCTCCACGCTTTTACCGATGCCATCACATCATAGTCATCGAGTGCTGCAAATTTTTGTAAGAGTTCGGGTTTGTTCAAGAAATCTTCTTTTGTGAAATCATTTTCCAGAAATAAAGAAAAAGTAGGTGTTGCAAAAAGAGGAGTGCCTTTTCC
>CAYQDP010000054.1:0-10993 GCA_964416235.1 uncultured Flavobacteriaceae bacterium
AGGACGGGAATAGTATTAAGGATGTTTTGATCTACGATCATACTGAGGGAATTGGTAATAATGTTCAATTGTATGCCGATAGCGGATACATGAACATGAGTGCTGACACGAATTATTTAATTATAAAATTATTTAAGGGAAACCGTTATGAGGAAGTGCAAAACCAAAATATCAATAAGCGGGCGCGACAATTTTCACAATTAAATTTTAAGGAGTTAGAGGTTAATATTGAGCTCACCGATTTTAAATTAAAACGTACCGATGAAAATTTATTTAAGCATCATTATGAAATGATGAATATTTGGCAAATCGAAAATGAATTAGATACTATTAGAAAACAACTGGGAAGAAAGCACGAGAACTTAAATACACAGGCCAAAACTTCTTTTTATTACCGCACTTCTAATTTCATTAAAAAGCCCACGCAGAAATATGAAAATATAAGAAAGTTCTATGGAAGCTTAAATGGACCTGATTATAATCGTGCAATTGAAAATGCTCTAAATCTGGCTCGTAACTCGAGTGGTTTTATTGATTCTGTGAATGACGGCAGTAGAGATGAATTATACCGTGAGGCGCATTTCGAGATGGGTTGGCACGAAAAAATTAATGTATGTTTTGCGTGTATAGTTTTGTTTTTTGTTGGAGCTCCTTTAGGTGCTATTATACGCAAGGGAGGAATGGGCTTACCGGTTGTGATGGCAGTTATTTTCTTTTTGGCATATTTTATTCTCACCGAAGCGTTTAAAGGATTAACAACAGAAGGTGTATTATATGCATGGTTTGGTATGTGGCTACCACTCTTAATCTTTTTACCTTTAGGTATATTTTTAACTTACAAAGCTGCAACCGATTCGGCCTTGTTTGATATTGATGTGTATTTGCAACCAATTAAAAAATTGTTTAAACGTAAAGATTCTTAATGCGCGTACTTCAAATTTGTAATAAAGCTCCATATCCGCCTAACGACGGAAGTTCTATTGCCATTTACAATATGGGAGAGGGTTTTATAGCAAACGATGTACAGTTACACGTGTTAGCGATTAATACAAAAAAACATTTTAAGCCCGACGAACAGGTTCCTGTCGATTATAAAAACAAATCACACTACAAATCGGTTTATCGTGATGCCAGTGTAACACCAGTAGGAGCAATTGCTAATTTATTTTCTACTCAATCTTATTTTGTTTCCCGTTTTTATTTTAAGGAATTTGAAAATGCCTTAATTGAAATTCTCAACGTAAATGAATTTGATGTCGTGCAATTGGAAGGTTTATTTGTGGCTCCATACATTCATGTAATTAAAAAATATTCGAAAGCTAAAATTGTATTACGCGCCCACAATGTTGAATTTTTAATTTGGGAAAGACATTTAAAACACGAAAAATCTCTTTTGAAAAAGTGGTATTTGTCTTTACAAACCGAGCGTTTAAAAAGGTTTGAGTTAGCGGCTTTGCAACATCTTGATGCAATTGTTACCATTACAGATATTGACAAAGATTTTTTCCGTGACCTAGGTTTTAAAAAACAGATTTACACTTGTATTACAGGGGTTAATGTTTCGTTATATAAGGAAAAGAAATCTAATACTAGAAAACCCAAGACCATTTTTCATTTTGCATCCATGGATTGGATGCCAAATATGGAAGCGGTGGAATGGTTTCTTGAGAACTGTTGGGAGAAGGTACATAAAGCTGTACCTGAAGCTAAATTAGTTTTGGCAGGAAGAGATATGCCGGAAAAATTCAGAAAATTGAATTTGCCAAATGTGATGGTGATTGAAAAAGTTGCAGACTCAAAAACATTTTATAATGAGCATGAAATCATGTTAGTGCCATTGTTGTCGGGTAGCGGATTAAGAATAAAAATAATTGAAGGTATGGCCTACGGAAAGCCAATTGTTTCCACTGCTATTGGTGCCGAAGGAATAAAATATACTCACGGAAAAAATATTCTCATTGCAAATTCACCTTCCGAATTTTCTGAAGCTGTTATTGGGTTATTACAAAACGATGAGAAAAGAAAGCTTCTTGAAAGTGAAGCGCAATTGCTGGCCGAGCAACAATTCGATAACAAGAAAGTAGTGGAGGGATTGGTTCAGTTTTATAATTCGGAATTAAATGCATAGTTTTTGGCTCATCATATTTGTTGGCTCTGTGTATTTAATTTTACACACCTATGCTATATATCCTTTATGGCTATTAATATTTTCAAAAAAAGAGAGTAGCGAGAAACAATTGTTTAAGTTGGATGAAGAGTTGCCCGAGGTAGCCATTTTAATGGCGGCTTATAACGAAGAGAAAGTGATAGGTGATAAAATTGCATCTGTTTTTAAAACAAGTTATCCCTTACAAAAAATTCATTTTTATATCGGTTCTGATGCGTCTACTGATAAAACAGATGAGATTATACAGGAGTGGCAAAGGAAATATCCTCAAATTAATTTAATACGTTATGGCGGAAGAACAGGAAAGTCGGGTATTATCAACGATTTATCAGATAAAGCAACACAGGAAATTTTCATCCTAACGGATGCGAATGTGGTTTTTAAAGAGGATACTATTTTCAATTTGATTCGTCATTTTAATAATGAAAATGTGGCGCAGGTGGCGGCTAATATTATTAAAGTGTCACCCAATAATAAAGGTATTGCGTCGCAAGAGAAATCTTACATAGCCATCGAGAATAAAATAAAGTATCAGGAAAGTTTGCGTTGGAATGTAGTGATGGGAGCAGAGGGCGGTTGTTATGCGATTCGTAAAGTAAGTTTTTCGAAAGTGCCGCCTAAATTTTTCATGGATGACTTTTATATTACCATGAACGTGATTGAACAAAGTAAGCAGATTGTTTTTGATAAGGACGCGATTTGTAATGAGGATGTGCCAACTAAATCAGCCGAAGAATTTAAAAGGAAGGTTCGCATTTCTATTGGTAATTTTCAAAATTTAATGCGCTATAAGACATTACTGTTTAATTTTAATGGAATTTCTTTCGCCTTTTGGTCGCATAAAGTATTGCGCTGGTTAACGCCGTTTTTACTCATCACAGCTTTTGTTAGCACTTATTTCCTCATGTTTCACGATGCTTATTTTAAAATTTTATTCCTCTTACAATTATTTGGATTCGTAACACCGGTTCTGGATTGGTTGTTGCGTATCAATATACCTCTCATGCGGTTTGTCAGCCATTTTTATCTTATGAATCTTGCACTACTACGTGGCTTTATCATTTATGTGAAGGGTGTTGAAAGTAATGTATGGCAACCTACTAAACGTGAAGTGAATTGAGAGTATTCGTAAACATATTATTTTTCTTCGTCCTAATTTGCAGTTCTGCTTTTGCCCAGCAAAAGAAAAGCACGAAGCCTGCACCTGAAAAGACGAAGCAAATCGAAATTCGCCACGCAGGCGTTTTTCGCTATGATAAAGGAATTAGCGCTAAGCGATTAATCGGGAATGTTATTTGCGCACACGAGGGTGCCGTGATGAATTGCGACAGCGCCTATTTATACGATTCCAACAAACTCGAAGCATTTGGTCATATCTCCATTATCAAGGGCGATAGTATTTTTGTGTATGGCGATAAGTTGTACTATGATGGTGCCAGTAAATTGGCAACACTGGAGGGAAATGTGCGTTGCATTGAAAAAGACATGACACTCACAACACCGATACTCACTTTCGATGTAAAGAATTCTATCGCGAACTATTATAACGGAGGTACTTTAGTGAATAAGGATAATACTTTAGTTAGTAAAAACGGACATTATTATTCGTCTTCAAAAACCGTGGCTTTTAAATACGATGTAGAACTTACAAATCCCGAGTACAAAATGAAAGGAGATACTCTGCTTTATAATACATCGAATAAGACTTCTTATTTTTTAGGTCCGAGTATTATAATTAGCAAGGATGATTATATCTATTGTGAGAACGGATGGTACGATACGGAAAATGAAAAATCACAGTTCAGTAAAAATGCATTATTAGTTACAAAGGAACAAAAGCTAACCGGTGATAGTTTAACCTACGACCGTAAATTGGGAATCGGTCGCGCGTTTAAAAACATTAAACTCATCGATACAACAAACAAATCCGTGCTTTATGGCGATTATGCCGAATATCATGAAAAGGCTTCTAAGGCTTTAGTGACTAAGCGCGCTATGTACGTACGTATATTTGATAATGATTCTTTGTATTTAACGGCTGATACTTTATTTCATCAGGATATTGATTCAGTTAATAATTTGATTAAAGCTTACCATAAGGTGAAATTTTACAAAAATGATTTGCAAGGTGTTTGCGACTCTTTAGCGTACAGTACGGTAGATTCATTGATGCATATGTTTTATATGCCAATTGTGTGGGCGCAAAAAGGACAAGCCACTGCGAAGTTTATTGATGTTTGTGTTGGCAAGAACGGCATTCATAGTTTCTCTCTTACAACGAATGGATTTGTGGTGCAGCAAGTTGATTCTTTAATCAATAATGCGTATAATCAAATTACAGGAAAGAATATTGTCGGGTATTTTAAAGACGATAGTATCCGAAAAATTACAGTGAAGGGTAACGCGCAGATTTTATATTATCCTAAAAATAAAACCAAATTGGTAGGTTTAAATAAGTCACTATGCAGTGATATTATTGTTTGGTTTAAGGAAGGCGATTTTGATAAAGTATCATTTATAAAAAAGCCGGAAAGCGTCACTACCCCAATGAAAGATGTAAATATTGATGAAGCGCGTTTAAAAGGCTTCAACTGGTTCGAATCTAGAAGGCCTCTCTCAAAATTTAGTCTGGTCCCCGATTTTAAGAATTAATGCAATGAATAGAATAGCTTTAGCATTAATCACCTTTTTGCTTTTTTCTGATTATTGTTTTTCTCAGGTTATTAATATTGAATCCAAACGTTTTCATAACGATTCTTCCCGATGGGTTGGAAAGATTGATGGTAATTTCAGCGCGGTAAAAAATATTCAGGAGGTTATTACTTTCGGTTTGAATATTCATACCCAATATCAGAAGGGAAAATCAAGAGTTTTAGCGATTGGGGATTTAGCTTTTATTAAAGCGGGCAATACCGACTTCATGAACTCAGGCTATCAGCATTTGCGTTACAATTACAAGCTTAATAAATGGCTTACCTGGGAGGCTTTCATACAAGCACAGTATAACAGGGTATTATTGCTCGACCGAAGATATCTCGCAGGCACAGGTCCGCGTTTTAAATTAGTGAAACGAGAACACTTGCGAATATATACCGCCGCACTCTACATGTACGAATATCAGGCACAGAACAATGATAGTTTGGAAAGATACAGTAACCGATTAAGCGCCTACCTAAGTTTTAATATTTCGTTTGGAAAGTTTGAATTTACGAGCACCACCTTTTATCAGCCGAACTTTGCCGACTTCAATGATTATCGCATTGCCAATAATTCGATGTTGGAATTAATTCTTACCAAACATCTCAATTTAAAGTCTGAATTGGTTTTGTTGTACGATACGCGACAACCTTTGCGTGTTCCGGATTTGGTTTACACGATCCGGAGCGGAATAAGTTATAAGTTTTAAAACTGTCCTGATTCTACCAGTTTAACGGCGCGTTCAATCATGATATCTTCCGTACTGGCATCATATTCAGATTTCATGTTATTGCCAAAGATGCGTGCTACAGCTTGCCACATGACTGCTTCAAATCCACCGCGCATTTCTTTTACAATCTGGTAGGTAGTTTTACCTGTTTCACGGTCGATGAGTTTCATTAAAATTCTGCCCTGATTGATGGATAAATCTTTCAATTCATCTTCAAATTCATTTTTCAAATCTTTCTCGCAAACACGGATGTAAGCTTTCTTCATTCTTTCATTTGGCATCTTCTCCAAAATCACATCATACTCTTTTAATTTAGCTGCAGCGATAATAGCATAAGGATAAACTTTTTTTACGTTATACTTGATGCGAGTCCACTGCTCGTATTGCTTTTTGTTTTTATAAATGTAATCTGTATAAACATAAACAGGGTAGAGGTCAACCACAGGAACAGTATCATTGTTCACCACTTCAGCTCTTAGCGTGTAAGATGTTTTAGCTTGTGGTACACTTATATCTTGTGCAGGGCTTAGACTAAATACGAAAATGAAAGAGGTAAGGAGTGTAGTTGCAGGTTTTTTAAACCTGTAAAATACTTTGGGTAAACGGATATTTAAGTAAGCACTCATTCTATCCTTTTATTACATTGTACGTAAAAAGTAACCTAAAGTTACAGTCCGTTTTTTAACGGTTTTGACGCCATTTGCTTTTTTTAACAGTGCCGCTTTCAACCGACTGACTTTGTGATTTTTTAGTGTCAAAAATATAGGAAGAAGCTAAAGCAATAGCCTCATCAAATTCATCAGTATTGTTCACTAAGCACTCCGGCGTGAAGTATTTTTTAATAAAGCCGGTATCGAATTTTCCGGACACAAAGGCTTCATGCTTTAATACATAAGTGCAAAAATCCAAGGTGGTCTCAACACCAATAATTTTATAATCGTTAATAGCGCGAAGCATTTTTTCAATCGCATCTTTGCGGTCTTTTCCATGTACCACTAATTTAGCAATCATCGGATCGTAATAAATCGGAATATCCATGCCTTCTTCAAAACCATCATCAACACGTACACCGGGTCCGCTTGGCGTGCGGTACATGATTAATTTACCGATATCCGGAAGGAAATTGTTTGCAGGATCTTCGGCACAAACACGTACCTCTAAAGAATGGCCGTTTATTTTTAAATCTTCTTGCTTAAAGGCTAATTTTTCTCCGCGTGCTACTTTTATTTGTTCCTTCACTAAATCAAGTCCGGTTATCATTTCTGTAACAGGATGCTCAACTTGTAAACGCGTGTTCATTTCAAGGAAGTAAAAATTTAATTTATCATCCACCAAAAATTCAACTGTACCTGCACCACTGTATCCGCATGCTTTTGCTACAGCAACCGCGCATTCACCCATTGCTTTTCTTAATTCAGGAGTAAGTACGGAAGAAGGTGCTTCTTCAATTACCTTTTGGTGACGACGCTGAATACTGCATTCGCGCTCGAATAAATAAACACAATTACCGTGATTGTCTGCTAATACTTGAATTTCGATATGACGCGGACCGCTGGCATATTTTTCAATAAACACAGCTCCATTTCCAAATGCTGAGATAGCTTCTGAAATTGCCATTTTCATTTGTTCTTCCACTTCACTTTCTTTCTCCACCAAACGCATACCTTTTCCACCTCCGCCTGCTGACGCTTTAATTAATAAAGGGAAGCCGATTTCTTTAGCCAGTTTAATGGCTTCATGGATATCGCTTATAGCTCCATCGGAGCCGGGAATCATGGGTACTTTTTGTTTTTTCGCAGTGGCTTTTGCGCTGAGTTTATCACCCATCATGTCCATTGCTTCCGGACTCGGACCAATAAATGTAATTCCGGCTTCGCGCACTTTGCGTGCGAACTCGGCATTTTCACTTAAGAATCCGTAACCGGGATGAATTCCATCAACGTTGTTTTCTTTACAAATCTGAATGATTTTATCTCCCAATAAATAGGATTGAGAACTTGGAGGTGGGCCTAATAAAAAAGCTTCATCGGCATAACGCACAAAAGGTGCATTACGATCAGCTTCCGAATAAACGGCAACGGTTTTAATACCCATTTCTTTAGCGCTGCGCATAACGCGTAACGCAATTTCTCCTCGGTTGGCAATTAAAATCTTTTTCATAGTAAAATACGCTCAAATATAACTATTACAAGGCTTTAAAACCACGGGTTTTATATCTTTTTAAATTATGTAACTTATTGTCGATATTTGCGTTATTACAGCCAATGCGTAAAACAATTCATTTCTTAATAGGCTTTTTAGTTTTTAGTACTGTATTTTCGCAGAAGAAGGATACTGTAAGTGGCTCCAGTATTTATCGTTTGGAATATGAATTAAGAGATTTGGAAACTGTAGTTTTTAAATCAAAAAAGGAGGAGGAGCGGTTTGATGCCAATAAAAAATTCATCAAATTATGGGAGCAGGCACTTCGTCAAAAAGAATCCATGGATTTTGGTTTCGATAGCATTAAAGGAGTTTCTAAATTGAAATCGGATGATGGCAAGTTCAGAATAATTACCTGGAATGTTTTTAAAAATGATGGAACGCACGCTTATTTTGGATTTATTCAGGTCAATAACACTAAGATTCAGAAGCAAGGTTTGTTTAAGAAAACCGTTACTAATGAATACGAATTATTCCAGCTAATTGACGTGTCGGGTTCTGTAAAATCACCTGAAACGTATGTAGGTTCAGCGGCTAAATGGTTTGGTATGTTGTATTACGATAAAATTATTTCATGCGATGGTTACTATACTTTAGTTGGTTGGGATGGAAACGATAATTTAATTCAGAAAAAATTCATTGATATTTTATATTTCAAATCGGATGGTACGCCTATTTTTGGTAAGGATGTTTTTAAAGTTCCAAAGAAAAGTCCGAAGCGAATTATGTTTCAATATTCATCCGAAGTGGCGATGTCATTGAAGTGGAATGATAAAAGAAATCAGATTGTATTAAGTCATTTGGCACCTAAAGATGAAGGAAGTGTTTTGGAAGGACAATATCAGTATTATGGTCCGGATGGAAGTTTCGATGCCTACGAACAGCATAAAGACCGATGGGTGTTACAGGAGGATGTTGATATAAGAAACGACAAAAGCAAGAATGATAATGTGAAGAAACCTGATCCTCGAAAACAGAAAGAGATTTACAAACCGAAAAAGTAATTATTAAAAAAGGCTGCTAATTTTAGCAGCCTTTTTTGTTGGGGATGTGAACTAGTATTATTCACAAATTAATTTCTGTACGGCAATTACTTTTCCTTTTTCAATTACATTTACAAAGTAAATACCTGAAGATAAATTTGTAGTTAAATTATTTTTCTCGGTAGTTAAATTCTGACTATATACTAATTTACCGATACTGTTATAGATTTCAACAGAGGATGTGCCGTTAAATCCGTTTAATTCTATAATGAAATTACCATTGTTTGGATTTGGATATACAATAAACTGTGCCTTGGTTTGCTCTACGTTAGCAATGCCTGTACATGCAGAAACCACAACACTTACTGTAGCCGTATTTTTACAATTGTTAGCGTCAAAACCTGTCACTGTATAAGTTGCAGTTGTAGTCGGACTGAATGGCACGTTGTTGTTTACCCCGCTGCTCCAAACATATACATTAGCACCACCACCATTTAAAGTTACAGTGTTACCTGTACAAATTAAAGTTGAAGTAGTATTAGCTGTTACACTCGGATTAGAATTAACGATAACATTTGATACAGCAGTAGCCGAACAACCCACAGTGTTTGTTCCTGTTACGGTATAAATTGTTGTTGCACTTGGAGTAAACGCAGTGTTGTTTGTTACACCGCCTGTCCAAGCATAAGTAGAAGCGCCATTTCCATTTAAGATAACGGTATCACCCTGACAAATACTGGTAGCAGAAGGTGTAGCACTTACAGTTGGAGTAGGATTTACAGTTACCGATACTACAGCAGTATTTGTACAACTGTTAGCGGCGGTTCCTGTTACTGTATAAGAGGATGTTGAACTTGGCGCGAATGCAACGTTATTAGTAACGCCACCAGTCCAAGCATATGAAGATGCACCACCTCCTGTTAAAGTAACATTATTACCGCTACAAACGGATGTGGTAGATGTATTTGCTGTAACTGTAGGAGTCGTATTTACAACAACAGATGCAACGGCAGAATTTGTACAACCATTAGCAGCAGTTCCTGTTACAGTATAATTTCCACTGGCAGAAGGAACAAATGCAACGTTATTTGTTACACCGCCTGTCCAAGCATAAGTAGAAGCACCGTTACCATTTAAGGTTACCGATTTGCCACTACAAACAGTAGTTGAAGATGGAGTTGCACTTACTGTTGGTGAAGGAATAACTGAAATTGTTTTTTGTCTAACTCCAATTGAACCGCACGCATCTTCCATAATCATAGTAGTGGTATATGTACCAGGAACACTGTAAGAAGTTGTGGCTGTTACACCGGTTGCGTTTGGAGTTGCGGTAATTGCTGCGTAATACCAATCATAAGTACCAGGACTAGTTGAACCTGCTGAGTTATAAGTAACGCTTTGTCCTGTACAAACTGTATTACTTGGAGTAGTAAATGTTGCTGTGATTGGAGCCTGCGTTAAGAAAGGGTGAATTAATAAGGAGATATCTAAAGTCCATGAGCTGGTACTTCCCATGTTGTACCAGGTATTAGTGCTCCATTTTTCCCATGCAGCAGAAGGGATAGTTTGATTATCTGTATTACTAATAATGCTTAAAGAATCCTTCACGGTTGAAGTCCACTGTAAACCTGAAATATCAACACTTGCAAAGAAACGTTTTGAAGCCGGCAACATAATAGGAGTCGGGAAAATAATTAATGAGTATTGATTGTTACTTACGTCAGTCATAATGGTTCCCATGCTCAAAGTTCCTGAACCTAATGCAGCACCTGGAGATAATGAGGTACCATCGTAGAATTTAACAGCTACGGTTTTTGTTGGTGTAGCAGAGTATGCGTGATCGAAGCCAACATAAACCTGAGTAATCATTGTATTAGCTGTAGCAGATACATCAAAGTACATGGCTTTTTCACGGTCGGCATAAATATTCGGACCGTTTACGAAACCATCTGCAAAGATGGGTGTACCTGTTCCGTAATTTACTAACGACCAAGTTGCAGGTGCCGGTAAATTAATTGACATACAAGTGCTGGTTGTAGTTGTAATAACGGCTTGTGTTCCTTTTTTAGGAGTAACGCCATTTTTTGACAATGCTTTTGCCGGAGCAGGACTAACAGACGTTCTGTTTTGTTGCGCGAAGCTGAAATTAGCCAGCATAAGCGCGATAAATGTGAAAGAATAAAGTAGTTGTTTTTTCATGAAATAGGTTTTTAG
>CAYQDP010000055.1:0-10893 GCA_964416235.1 uncultured Flavobacteriaceae bacterium
AGAACACATCCTGTGTTTTATCCTTACCTGCAAAATATTGTACATCGTCAATAATTAAAACATCAATCATTTGGTAGAAATGAATGAAATCGTTTTGATTATTGTTACGAATAGACTCGATAAATTGAGTAATGAATTTTTCTGATTGAACGTAAAGAACAGTTTTGTTAGGGAAGTTTTTCTTTACTTCAATACCGATAGCTTGAGCTAAATGCGTTTTTCCTAAACCTACACCGCCATAAATTAATAACGGGTTAAATGCGTTTCCGCCCGGCTTTTGTGCAACAGCATAACCTGCGCTGCGAGCTAAACGGTTACAATCGCCTTCTACAAAATTTTCAAAACTGTAGTTAGGATTTAACTGCGACTCAACCTGTACCTTTTTTAAACCCGGAATTACAAATGGATTTTTGATTGGGTTATTGCTTGTATCTATTGGCATAGATACAGAAGGGTTTTTTAAGTTGGTGCTGATGTTAGGTAACTTGAATGTAATTGGTGTTTCGGTTTTTCCAGTGCCGTTATCCATTACGATGTTATACTCTAGGCGGCCTTCTGCACCAAGTTCTTTACGAATAACCTTTTTAATTAAAGTGATATAGTGCTCTTCAAGCCATTCGTAAAAAAATTGAGAAGGAACCTGGATAGTTAACGTCGTATCAGAAAGCTTAACGGGTTTAATTGGCTCGAACCATGTTTTAAAATTCTGAGGGCTCACATTATCTTTTACAACTTCAAGACAATTGTTCCAAACCTGTTCTGCTGTCTTCTCCTTCATAGTCTAAATTAGTTTTTAATATTATGGTGTTTATAGTAATTAACTCTTATTTGTTTGTAAATATACAGTCTTTATTTATTTACGCAACAAAAAAGCCCAAAAAAAAATTTTAGAAAATTTTCTGAAATTTTTTGGTTATTTAAATTTTTTGATTATCCGAGTTGTGAAACACTTTTTTATTCGTGTTAGAAAAAAATATTTCTATTTTTCCGAGCCAAATTCCGGCCCAACCCACTTGTGTAATTAATACTTCTTTTCCCTCTGAATTCGTGTGCTTTACAGGTTCGTTCAAAAAAGTATGTGTATGACCGCCAATCACTAAATCGATGTTTTTAGATTGTTCTGCCAATAGGATATCGCTCACTTTTTTACTATCATATTTATAACCTAAATGACTGAGACAAATCACATAATCACAATGTAAATTATTTTTTAAATGATGAGCGGTACTGTTTGCACAATCCAAAGGATTATTATATTTTATACTGCTGAATAATTTTTTTTCTACCAATCCTTCCAGTTCAATTCCTACACCTAGTATGCCTATTTTCAATCCGTTTTTCTTAAAGATTTTATAAGGAAGAATTTTGCCGGTTAAGGCTGTATCACTAAAATTATAATTGCAATTAATGAATGAAAAATTTGCATGGGGCATTTGTGTTACAATATTTTCCACTCCTAAATCAAAGTCGTGATTGCCAAGCGTAACCGCGTCATAACCCATTTGTGACATTAATTTATATTCCAATTCTCCCTTGTAAAAATTGAAATAAGGTGTGCCTTGAAAAATATCGCCCGCATCTAAAAGTAAAATGTTTTCATTTTCTTTTCTGAGTTGTTTAATGAGTGCTGCCCTCCTTGAAAATCCTCCTTGTCCGCCGAATTTTGGATCATTATCCGGAAATGGCTCAATACGACTATGCTGATCATTGGTATAGAGAATAACCAATTTTTTTACTTTTTCGTCTCTTACAATTTCAGTAGCACCAACGGTAAATCCGCCTAGTACAGCAGCGCTTCCCAAAAAATATTTCAGGAAATCTCTTCTATTTTGAAACTGTAATCCGTCCATTTTTATAAGGAACGATAGATTGGTTTAATTTAGTTAAATATCTGCAATAATCAATGATGGCATCACGTAATTTAACATCAGTGCTTTCATACTTACCAGGTTTCTCAAAAAAGGAACAGTTATCGCCACCATTAGCCAAATAATCTGTGGTAATAATAATATAATTTTCACCCTCCTTCAACTCATTACCCAATGGTTTAATGTTAATTGGATTTTTTTTATCGAGATAAAATTCAATATTATTATTGAATAATTTTCCGTTTTCACCAAATGAAATAAGCGCATCTTTTAGAGCTTTACCGTTGATTGTAAGAAGTACTAAATTATTGTCGAAAGGCATTAATTCATAAATGGTACGAACGCTTATTTCTCCTTTAGATAAATTAATTCTTAAGCCGCCTCTATTCACCATAGCGATTGTTTTTCCTTTGTAAACAGTCATTTTTTCATTTACAAAATGTTCCATCGCCTGCATCACGAAATTGGCCAGTGTTGATTCGTAACCTTCTTTTGTGAGTGTGCTGTCGCAATTAGCAATTACCTCATTCATCTGCGTATCAATTTTATTTTTATAAGGTAAAATAACAGCAGTTGTCAGCGAATCTTCACGAAGAGATTTTAATTCATTGTGCGAAGCTTGAGTTTCCTTGAGATGATAGCGTTGTTTACAAGCACTTAATAAAATTAATAGTACAATGCTGTATTTTAAAAACCTCTTCACCGAATAAGAATTATATTTGCTAAAATTAATAGTTTATGATTAAAGCCAAAACTAAATTACGCGTGCGATACGGCGAAACCGATCAAATGGGATATGCCTATTACGGAGTTTATGCCCAGTATTATGAAGTAGGAAGGGTAGAGGCAATGCGGTTACTTGGTTTTAGTTACAAAGATGTTGAGGCCAAGGGAATTTTAATGCCGGTAACCGACTACACAATCAGTTATAAGAAACCCGCCTATTACGATGATGAGCTTACTATTGTTACAACAATAAATGAAGCACCAAAAGGTGCACGAATTGTGTTCGATTATGAGTGTTTTAACCAAGATAATGAGCTCTTAAATACCGGTAAAGTAACTCTCGTTTTTATCGATAAAGCTAAAAACAAGCCTGTTGCGGCTCCTGAGTGGTTTTTGCATGAATTATTAAAGCATTTTTAGCTTAAAATCGGCTAAAATTGTTAAATTCGCAAGTCTTAAATCTCAAATGAACACAGCTACCAAAAAAATCCAAATGGTCGATTTAAAAGGCCAGTATCAAAAAATTAAATCGGAAGTTGATAAAGCTATTCAAGAGGTAATTGATAATACCGCTTTTATTAACGGACCTGCAGTTAAAGAATTTCAATCCGACCTTGAAAAATACCTTGGTGTAAAACATGTTATTCCTTGTGCCAATGGAACGGACGCTTTGCAAATTGCAATGATGGCATTGGATTTGAAACCAGGTGACGAGGTGATTACTGCTAATTTTACTTATGTAGCAACTGCTGAAGTAATTGGTTTATTAGGTTTAAAACCAGTATTAGTAGATGTGTATCCTGATACTTTCGACATCAATATCGAAGCAATAGAAAAAAATATCACTCCAAAAACTAAAGCTATTGTACCTGTTCATTTATTCGGACAATGTGCGGATATGGAGCGAATCATGGCCCTTGCTAAAAAACATAATTTATTTGTAATTGAAGATGTGGCACAAGCCATTGGCGCTGATTATACTTTTACTAACGGAACAAAAGCAAAAGCTGGAACCATTGGAACCATTGGTTGTACTTCTTTTTTTCCGAGTAAAAATTTAGGTTGCTATGGAGACGGCGGTGCAATTTATACCAATGATGATACATTAGCTGCTAAATTAAAAATGATTGCGCATCACGGACAAAGTGTTCAATATGTGCATGATGTTTTAGGTGTGAATTCACGCTTAGATACAATTCAGGCAGCAGTTTTAAAAATTAAATTAAAGCATTTGGATGAATATGCAGCTGCACGCAACAAGGCTGCTGATTATTATGATAAGGCTTTGGCGAATCATCCAAAATTGAAAACACCAAAGCGTGTTAAAAATTCAACACACGTATTCCATCAATATACTTTACAATTAAATGGTGTTGATAGAACCGCTCTCAGAGAATTTTTATCACAGCGAGGTATTCCGGCAATGATTTATTATCCGATTCCTTTACACATGCAAAAGGCGTATAAAGATGATAGATATAGAGAAGGAGATTTTCCTGTCACGGAAAAATTATGCGCTTCAGTTTTGTCTTTGCCAATGCACACCGAATTGGATGAAGAAACATTAAAATATATTTGTGATTCAGTTTTAGAATTTTGTAATAAATAATTATTAGAAATGAAGATAGCAATTGTAGGTACAGGTTATGTTGGGTTGGTTACAGGTACATGCTTCTCAGAAGTAGGAGTAGACGTTACTTGTGTAGATATCGACCAAAAGAAAATTGATAATCTAAACAAAGGAGTTCTTCCTATTTATGAACCCGGTTTGGAAGAAATGGTGGACCGTAATGTGAAGAAAAATCGTTTACATTTCTCTACGTCTTTAAAAGACAGCATTCAAAATGTTGAAGTTGTTTTTATAGCTGTTGGAACTCCGCCTGATGAAGACGGTTCAGCCGATTTAAAGTATGTATTGGGCGTTGCCTCCTCTATTGGTGAGCACATGAATCACCCTTTAGTGGTTGTTACAAAATCTACGGTTCCTGTTACCACAGCCGAGAAAGTTCGCAAAGCAGTTCAAGCTTCATTGGATAAGCGCGGAGCGAAAATTGACTTTTATGTTGCATCTAATCCTGAGTTCTTAAAAGAAGGAGCTGCAATTGAAGATTTCATGAAGCCGGATCGTATTGTAGTTGGTACCGATCGTAAAGAAGCAGAAGAAATCATGCGAAAGTTGTACAAACCATTTTTAATGAACGGTCATCCAATCATCATGATGGATATTCCTTCTGCAGAAATGACTAAATACGCAGCTAATGCAATGCTAGCTACAAAAATCAGTTTTATGAATGATGTAGCAAACTTATGTGAAATCATGGGAGCTGATGTTAACATGGTGCGTAAAGGAATTGGAAGTGATACACGCATTGGAACTAAATTTATTTATCCTGGTGTAGGTTACGGCGGAAGTTGTTTTCCTAAAGATGTGAAAGCATTAATTAAAACCGCAAAGGAGAATGGATACAACATGCGCATCTTAAATTCGGTTGAAGATGTGAATGAAGCACAGAAGGAAGTGTTATTTAATAAAGTTAAGTCTCACTTTAATGGCGATTTAAAAGGAAAGAAATTTGCTTTATGGGGTTTATCGTTTAAACCAAAAACGGACGATATGCGTGAAGCGCCTTCATTAGTCATAATCGAAAAACTTTTAAAAGAAGGTGCTTCTGTAGTGGCGTACGATCCCGTTGCGATGCATGAAGCACAACGTAGTTTAGGAGATAAAATAGCTTATTCCAATGAAATGTATGCAACATTAGATGGTGCTGATGCTTTATTGATAATTACAGAATGGCCGGAGTTTAGAGTACCTGATTTTAATGAACTCAACAAGCGCCTGAAAAACAAAGTGATGTTCGACGGAAGAAATATTTTTGATCCTGTGGATATGAAAAATAATGGTTATTCATATTACTGTATCGGTGTAAAAACAAATTAATACGTATGAAAAGAGTACTCATCACCGGTGCAGCCGGATTCTTAGGTTCACATTTATGCGACCGCTTTATAAAAGAAGGCATGCATGTAATTGCCATGGATAACTTAATTACCGGCGATCTAAAAAATATTGAGCATTTATTTAAGCTCGAGCATTTTGAATTTTATCATCATGATGTAAGTAAATTCATTCATGTTCCGGGACAGCTTGATTATATTTTACATTTTGCTTCTCCGGCAAGTCCAATTGATTATTTAAAAATTCCAATCCAAACTTTAAAAGTTTCTTCGTTGGGAACACACAATGTACTTGGACTGGCTCGTGTCAAAAATGCACGCGTATTGGTAGCATCTACGAGTGAAGTGTATGGCGATCCGCATGTACATCCACAACCTGAAGAGTATTGGGGGCATGTTAATACGGTTGGTCCGCGTGGTTGTTATGACGAAGCAAAACGTTTCATGGAAGCTATGACCATGGCTTATAATAATGCCCATGGATTAGAAACAAGAATCGTTCGTATTTTTAATACTTACGGACCTCGTATGCGCCTGAATGACGGTCGTGTATTGCCTGCATTTATAGGACAAGCTTTACGTGGGGAAGATTTAACGATGTTCGGTGATGGTTCTCAAACTCGTAGTTTCTGTTATGTGGATGATTTGATTGAAGGCATTTATCGTTTATTGATGAGTGATTATCATTTACCGGTAAACATTGGAAACCCTGAAGAAATTAGTATTAAGGATTTTGGTGAGGAGATATTAAAATTAACGGGAGCTAATCAAAAGCTTATTTCCCTTCCATTGCCTAAGGATGATCCTAAGCAACGCAGACCGGATATTACTAAGGCAAAACAGATTCTAGGATGGGAACCGAAAATAAAACGTGCAGAAGGTTTAAAAATTACGTATAATTACTTCAAAAATCTGTCAAGGGAAGAATTATTCAAAACTGAACACAGACAATTTAATTAATGAAGTCTTTAAAATATATTGCTATAATCATTTCTTTTTTCTTTGCAATTTCTATAACTGCTCAGGAAGAACCGCCACCGCATTTATATAAGCAGTCAAAGAAATTACTTAATGGAACTTGGCATATTATTGCAACTAACAGTGATGAGTTAGTGAAGAGCGATAGAGATACTGTTAAGTTAGTTTTTTCTGATTTTAAAATTAAGGATGGTAAAATGACTTTTAAAGAATCGCTTATTTATTACAAAAATAAAAAGCGAGTGAATCAAAAGGGAATAAACCTTCAGAAAACTCAAATTCAATTAAATTTTATTTGGACAGGTCTTGGTCCTTTTGATATCTTTAATCGTAAATGGCGTGTAATTGCAAGTGATTCAGAAGGGCAGTGGATGGTTGTTCAGTTTTATAAAACTAAAGCAAAATTCAAGGGAATTGCAGTTATTGTTCGTAAAAGAGAAATGTCTGACGAACAGCTGAAGGATATCATAACTTACGTTGCCAAATCTTATTTGATGCCTGAATTAACTACACTTAGGTAGAATTTTTCATGCGCCATTATTCCATAAAAGTTAAAGGTAAAGTACAAGGAGTTGCGTTTCGTTTTTCAACGCATGCGAAGGCTATTAAACTCGGATTAACGGGACTTGTAAAAAACATGCCCGACGGTAGCGTTTATATCGAGGCAGAGGGCAGCGAAGACGCAATTAATAAATTAATAGAATGGTGTTATGTGGGGCCGCCACGTGCTAAAGTAACCGAAGTAGATGCGGTTGAGGACGAAGTGAAGGGATATCGAACCTTCGAGTTAAAACGGCTTTAATTAAAACTTCCCTGTTTAATACTTTAATTCCAGAACCGCTTTATAATTGAGGCTTGCCATAAATTTGTATCATGGCATTTGATTACTTTAATTGGATTATCCTCCCCTTATTAATTTTTGTTTCCCGATTAGCCGATGTGTCCTTAGCAACACTTCGTCACATTTTTGTATCTAAGGGATTTAAAAAAATCGTTCCTGTTCTGGGATTTTTTGAAGTATTAATATGGTTAGTAGCCATCCGCCAGATTTTTAATAATGTAAACAACATCGCTTGTTTTATTGCATGGGCCGGAGGATTTAGCGCAGGAACTTATTTAGGCATGAGGATTGAAGAGAAATTAGCACTCGGTATGCAAATCATTCGCATCATAACAAATGAAAGTACCGACGCATTAATTGACGCATTTAAAAAGCATAATCAGGGTGTTACCATTGTAAACGGACAAGGCGCTGTTGGTCCGGTTAAATTAATTTTTACGGTGGTTAAACGCAGTAATAAGACAGAAATAATTAATCTTATTCATGAGTACACCCCTGATGCTTTCTATTCGGTTGAAGATGTAAAGGGTTCTTCGCACGGGGTATTTAGCACTGAGAATGAATCTTCTGCAATTAAGCGCTTATTGACTTTATCTAAATAGAGAGATTTGTCCATTTCTCACGGTTTTCTTTTCTGTGTTTTTTTCAATGGTTTCGATACGGTAAACATAAATATCATCCGGACATAAATTACCCTTATATCGTCCGTCCCATTTACCATGAATGTTATTTGTAGTATAAATAATATTATTCCACCTGTCGTAAATAGTCATACTATAATAGCTGTATTCGCAAGTTAATACGGGGAAGAAATAATCGTTTTTATCATCTTCATTTGGCGTAAAACTATTTGGAACCATAATCTCGCAGTCACAAGCTTTTAGTTTTACTTTCACACTATCGATACTGCTACCACAAGTTTTGCTTTCTGTTTTTACCCAATAAATACCTTCTTTATACGGAACAATACTTGATGCGTTTGATCCATTACTCCAGGTAACCTTAGTACCTGGCGCAGGCTTCACACTAAGTGATTTATTTTCGTCACTCATGCAAAAAGTAACTTCATTGCCGAAATTTAATGTTGCTCCTTTATAGAAGTTTACATTAAAGGTATCTGTAACCGCGCAACCTCTATTGTTAACTCTCACCCAATATTGTCCCGGAGTTTCAATTCGTATGCGCGCTGAAGTTTCTTCGGTATTCCATAAATATTTATAGTTATTGTTACGCAATCCTAAAATGGTGGCACTACTATTACAAATAAGTGTATCACTTAGTTTAACCTGAGGTTTTGCATAATGCTTAATGATACAGCTATCTATAAACTGATTGTTATTATAACGGACAATGATGGCGTATTTACCTTCCATTTTCACGTATAGTTGTTTCGTGTTATAAATAATTCGGTAAGGCGTATTCCATTGATATGTTGCGGTTTTTGGAAATGTGCCGGGTTTTATTTCCAATAAAGCACTGTCGCCTTTACACATACCAATAGTATCAGGCAGTAAATTCACCTTTTGTGCCTTTATAGCAAATGATAGAAGTAAAATTAAATATGTAAGTGTCTTTTTCAGTTAATTATATTTCTAAAGTTATGGTAATGATGGTGCCATGCTGCGAGATATTAATCTCACTTTTATCTTTCATCATTACACTCTGCTTTTTGTTATATAGTTTCGAGTTCAATTCTAAAATACTTGAGATGGTTGAGGTACCTAATGATTTATGACTGCTTTTCGCATGTTCTTTTGCTTTTATCAATCCGATGCCATCATCTTCAATAGTAATAACCAAATCCGTGCCAAGTTTTTTGAACCTAATCCATAAAGTGCCGTGCTCGTGTTTAGGTAAAATACCGTGTATGATTGAATTCTCGGCATGTGGCTGAATAATCATGTTCGGAATTTTAATCTCATCCGTATTAATATCAGGATCTACTTCAATAACAAAATCGAATTTGTTTTTGAAGCGTTCTTTTTCTAAGTCTAGATAATAATTTAAACGTACAATTTCATCTTTCAAACTAATCTGGCTTTGCGCGGCTTTTTCAATAATCATTCGAATCAATCGTGAAAATTTCGCCAAATATTCACTAGCCATTAAACTGTTATTGGTATTGATATAGTTTTGAATGGAAGTAAGTGAATTGAAGATAAAATGCGGACTTAATAACGCATTCATGGCTTGGTGTTTCAATAAATTGATTTGCTGCTCTTCTCCTAAACGCTTAATGGCTTTTTTCTTCACGCGTTTTACCCAAAAATAACTACCAATACTTATTAATAAAAGGGCAGCAACAGTTATGGTAATGTATAACCAGGCAGTTTCTCCAAAACTTATCTCTTTTTCAATTTCTATGACTACTGGTTCACTCCAATTAATTTTATCGAGCGAAGCAGTTATTTTATAAACGTGTTTACCTCCCTTAATTGAATTGATTTGTATTTGTTTGTTTTCTAAGAAAGTTTCTTTACCTGTTTCGTCGGTATATTTAAAAAACTGCTTGTTAGGTTTATTAAAAACCGGACTCGAAAAATAAATTGCCAGATTATTTTGATCGGCTTTTAAAAATAATTTTTGGGGTACACTATAATAAGCTTGCTGATCAATTTCATAAGAAAGCAAGCTTATTGCATCAGGTTTGTTTTTCTTACTGATTAAATCTTCGGTTTTAGCAATGGAAATTCCTTTATCGGTAGAAATACAGGCCATGTCGCCTTCAAACGTCACATCGTTTATGGTGTTGGATAATAAGCCGCACGATTTATTGAATTCAGTAATTGGATTTAATTGTTTGTCGCAAATGAATAAACCATTTAAGGTGGCTAACCAAATTGTGTTGTTATATGTTTTGATTCGCTTAACCGAACTTAATTTGATTTCTCCCAACTGAGAATACGTCTTTTTTGAGTCGTATACACTTAATCCTCCTTCGTGTGCAAGAAATACTTTACCGTCAATTAAAGAAATATGATGAATCGGAAAACTAAAAAGAGTGTCTTGATAGGATTTACCACCATTTATATTTGCCACTGTAAGTCCGTTCGATGTGCCAATGAAAACAGTCTCGTCTTTTACGAGCATTGAACTAACTTTGATACGGTAGTCAGGATAAGAAACAATGGTATCGATAACCGAATTATTTGCAATGTTGATTTTATAAATTGTCCCTGATTCTGCTGTTAAAGCTTCTTTTTCATTGAGCAACAAAATAAACTTGGAGCTAAAAGGCTTAAACTTAAAACTGTTTTTACCTGATAAGTATAAGGATGCATTGTTATTAAATCCAAAAGATTTGGAATAATAATAATTATTAGCAATATGACTGATATTATAGATAGGTTCTCCAAAAACTGCATCAGGATTGGACAATGTTTTAGTAGAATAATCCGATAAATTAAAGGCGTAAAGTCCATTACTGGTAGCAGCTAAAATCAGGTTGTTTGTGAAAGCAGCTTCAGTAACTTTTAATGTTTTATTGTCTAGTACAAATGAAAAATTATTAATGAAAGGATT
>CAYQDP010000056.1:0-10866 GCA_964416235.1 uncultured Flavobacteriaceae bacterium
GAATGGCTATGTTGCCTATGGCGTATTAGATGAAAAATGGAAATACAGTTTAGGATTTAAATCTTTCATCACAAAAAAACCACACCGGCAATTAGTAGGAATGAGTTTTAAAAGTGATTATGAAATTCTGGGACAAAGCACCAATGGTTTTTCTCAGGATAATATTTTCGCTTCTTTCTTCCGGACAAGTCCGCTTACTAATTTAACCCGGGTGGATAACACACAAGCCTGGTATGAGCGCGAATGGTTTCCGGGATTGATTACACGATTTACGTTAGCCGGAAGTTTATATACACCAATTGGCGCGGCAAAATATCAATACTACAATAAAGACGGTGTTTTAACCGACAAAGAAAACTTAAGAAACACAGAGGCGCGCGTTAACATCCGGTTTGCCTATAAAGAAAAATTTGTGAGTGGTGATTTTGAACGCGTGTCATTGGGAACACGTTATCCGGTTATACAGTTAAATTATGCAAAATCACTGCAGAATGCTTTTGGTGGTGAATACGATTATCAGAAATTAGCCGTTAATTTAACCGACCGTGTAAGGATAACTCCGATTTTAGGATATACAGATTACATGATTCAGGGTGGAAAAATTTGGGGACAAGTAGCTTATCCATTATTGGAGTTGCATGGCGGTAATGAAACGTATGTGTACGATTACATGGCTTATAACCTGATGAGATATTATGAATTTGGAAGTGATCAATATGTTGCAGGAGCCATTATTCATCATTTTGAAGGATTGTTATTCAATAAAGTTCCATTATTGAAAAAATTAAAATGGAGAGAAGTAATTAGCGGTAAAGCTGTGTGGGGAACTGTTGAACCTAGGAATGCAAAAACATTAATTTTCCCGTCCACACTGCGATCATTAGAACAAGGTCCGTATGTAGAAGCAACTGCAGGAATAGAAAACATTTTCAAAGTATTTAGAGTAGATGCGTTGTGGCGATTAACCTATCCTCGCGCGAACCCAATTGAGAATTTCGGATTTAAATTTAGTTTCCAATTAGCATTATAAAAATGATTTTACGCTCAGAAAATTTAGTAAAGAAGTATAAAAACAGAACGGTTGCGAATAACGTTTCTGTGGAGGTTCGTCAGGGCGAAATCGTTGGATTATTAGGTCCGAATGGTGCGGGCAAAACAACGTCGTTTTACATGATCGTTGGGATGATTAAGCCAAACAGCGGGAAAATATTTTTAGATGATTTAGATATCACGAAAGAGCCTATGTATCGTCGTGCGCAATTAGGAATTGGTTATTTACCGCAGGAGGCTTCTGTGTTCAGAAAGCTAAGTATTGAAGATAATTTGCGTGCTGTATTGGAAATGACGAAGCTCACTAAGAAAGAGCAAGAAGCGAAAGTAGAAAGCTTGTTGGATGAATTTAATTTACATCATGTACGTAAAAATTTAGGCGATCAATTATCGGGTGGAGAAAGAAGAAGAACGGAGATTGCGCGTGCGTTGGCTACTGATCCGAAATTTATTTTATTAGACGAGCCTTTTGCCGGTGTTGACCCCATTGCCGTAGAAGACATTCAGAGCGTTGTGCGAACTTTGAAAAACAAAAACATTGGTATTTTAATCACTGACCACAACGTACACGAAACATTGAGTATTACCGATCGCGCTTATTTATTGTATTCGGGAAGTGTAATTAAATCAGGAACTGCCGAAGATTTAGCAAATGATGAGCAGGTGCGTAAAGTTTATTTAGGACAAAATTTCGAATTGAGAAAGCATTAGTCTTTTATGAAAAGTTTGTTTAAGCCAAGCGACATTGAAGAATTAATCACGCGGATTAATAAAATTACCGCTGATACAAAACCGCATTGGGGAAAAATGAACGCCGCACAATTAATGGCACATTGCATTGCTCCTCTCAAAATGGCACATGGTGAAATTCCCAGCAAACGTAATTTAATGAGTTTGTTGTTCGGAAAAATGTTCAAGAAAAAATACATCATTGGAAATACAGTTTTCCCAAAGAATCTTCCGACCGATCCGCATTTTCTCGTTCCGAATCCCATGCAATTTGAAATGGAAAGAAAGAAACTGATTGAGAAATTGCAGGAATTCAGCGCTAAAGGCCCCAATGGAATTACCAACAAAGTGCATTCCTTTTTTGGGCCCATGATTGCTGAAGAATGGGATATACTTCAGTACAAACATCTCGATCATCATTTAAAGCAGTTTGGAGTTTAAAAGATTTTAAATGATGAAGAAAGCAAAATTCAAAAACGGTGACATTCATTTTTCCGATACTGGGAAAGGAAGGGTTGTTGTATTGCTTCATGGTTTTTTAGGTTCGCATGAAATTTGGGAGCAAACAATTTCTAATCTTTCGAAATCATATCGCGTTATCGCCATTGATTTACCCGGACATGGCGGCTCTGATAACTTTGGTTATGTACACACCATGGATCTTTTAGCCAAAAGCGTGAAAGCCGTGTTGGATCATTTGCATTTAAAAAAATACGTTTTAGTGGGACATAGCATGGGTGGTTACGCGGCTTTAGCTTTTGCAGATTTATTTCCTGATAACATCAAAGGCATTTGCTTATATCATTCCTCAGCTTACGCTGATAGCGAAGAAAAAAAGCGCGACAGAACCCGTTCAATAAAAGTGGTGAAGGCGAATCACCGTATATACACAACAGAAGTGATAAGAAATCTTTTTGCCTCCAAAAATTTAAAATATTTAAAAAAGGAATTGGCCTTTGCTTCTAAAATAGCAGGTAAAACTAAAAAGCAGGGAATTATTTCTGCATTGGAAGGCATGAAAGATCGTCCGGACCGCAGTGTGATTTTAGGATTAGTGGAATATCCCATCATGATGGTGATAGGAGAGCACGACAATGTTTTGCCGGCCTGGCAATTAATGGAGCAGTCACAAAAAATTCAGAACCGACATTTATTATACCTGGAGCACGACGGCCATATGGGATTTTTAGAATCGCCAAAAGCGTCTAACAAAGCATTACGTGCTTTTTTAAGAACGTGTTATAAGTAAATTTTATATCTTTATTCAATCATGTCACGAATTGAAGTTTTAAAAACCTACAAATTATATATCGGCGGTCAGTTTCCCCGTACAGAGAGCGGCCGTTATTACCCACTCATGAATGCAAAGAAAGAAGTGATCGCTAACGTGAGTCTATCCTCACGCAAAGATTTTCGTAATGCTGAGGTAGCAGCGCGTTCGGCCTTCGCAGGCTGGAGCGGAAAAACTCATTTTAACCGCGGACAAATTTTATACCGTGTAGCGGAAATGCTGGAAGGAAGAAAAGAGCAATTTGTCAACGAGTTAGTGCAACAAGGCTTAACCAAAAAACAGGCAGAAGCTGAAGTGCAGCAATCTGTCGACCGTTGGGTGTATTATGCAGGATGGTGCGATAAGTACCAGCAAATGTTCTCTACGGTAAATCCGGTTTCCTCCTCACACTTCAACTTTTCGGTACCGGAACCCATGGGTGTTGTTAGCATTGTAGCGCCTGAAAAATCTTCTCTCTTAGGATTAGTTTCTGTTATTGCACCGGTTATTGCAGGCGGAAATACATGCGTAGTTTTAGCCTCCGAAAAAATGCCATTATGCAGCATCACATTAGGCGAAGTATTAGCTACTTCTGATTTGCCCGGCGGTGTAGTGAATATTTTAACTGGTACATCCGAAGAATTGCATTCGCATTTTTCTTCACATATGGATGTAAATGCTTTAATTTACTGCCGTAATAAGAAAGAAGAAATAAAAACCATTGGTGAAAATGCTTCTTTAAATGTGAAGCGCGTGTTTTATTGGGACAAAGACTGGACCAAAGACGATTCACAAAATCCATATTTAATACAAGACCTTCAGGAAATTAAAACTACCTGGCATCCGGTAGAAAATATCGGCACAAGCGGAAGTAAGTATTAATTTTATCTGAGCATGAAAAAGGTAATTTGCATTAGCGTTTTAATTTTGATCACAGCAAAAGTGTTTTCGCAAGTTTCCTGGGCAACGTTTACATTACCTTCAAGCTCTTGCGTAAATTTAACAGGAACAACAACAGCAGTTACAGGCACAAACACAGCTTTAGGTTACACATGGACTAGCTCTTCATCCGGCGCTTCTATTTTAAATCCAAACAATTCTTCCACAGTTATTTTTTATAGTACTTCTGGACAATATACAATTACCTTAACTGCAGATAATGGAACCAACATATCTGTTTACAGTCAAACCATAACAATTAACAGCCTTCCCTTTATAACATCCACCGGACCAACTAGTGCAATATGTCCTCCACCTACATCTATTGGAGGATTAATGATGACTGCCGGCGGAGCATTAACTTACACGTGGATGCCGGGTGGAGTTGTTGGAGCTAATTATTGGGCGACGCAGCCATATGCAAGCACTAATTTTACTGTGTATGGTACAGATGCGAATGGGTGTGTAGGTGAAACGTATCAATATGTAAATGTTATTAGTGGAGGAATTAATATTAGTGGACCGACTTTAGCCTGTGCAGGATCTTCAATTTGTTTGTCGGTAAGTGGTACGCCATTGGTCCTTTATTCATGGAGTGGCCCATGCGGATTCAGTGGGAATTCCCCTAACGAATGCTTCACAATAAACTCAGGCTGTGCAGGAAAATATGTTGTGGGTGGCAATGATATGACATGTATGTGGGTAGATACAATAAATATAGCTGTTTCGCCTTGTACCGAAATAAAAGAAACCTTAATTAACGAGATGTTTAAAGCATATCCCAATCCGGTTAACGAAAAACTAAGTCTGTTTTGTGATTTGTGTAATGAAGTATGTTCATTTCAGTTGTTGGATATTCTTGGAAGAGTAATTTTGACAAAGGAAATGAGTTTCGAGAATGGAAGAGAGGAAATTGATTTTTCCGAATTAAATCAAGGCATTTATTTTATAAGAGCATTCGACTCTAACTACCAATTAATAAATAAGAAAATAGTAAAAGGGTTTGCTAAACAATAGACGAACTGCACTGCTTGAATTAATATACTAAAGCGATTTTAGCATCCTAAAGTAATTAACAAAATGCAGCAGTGACATCACTTCTTATTATAAAAATCCTTTATAATCAAATCCGGTTTGCTAATCGAAGCTTTTAACCATTCCAGATAAATTTCTTCTTTATCTTTTTCGCTGAGTTGATAAGGAATATTTTGTTTGCGGATGCGCGTCGTAAGTTCATACATGCATAAAGCTGCGCTCACACTGATATTAAAGCTTTCGGTAAATCCGTACATCGGAATTTTCACAAACTCATCCGCCACCTCAAATACATCCTGTGTTATACCATCTATTTCCGTGCCAAATACCAAAGCAAATGGTTTGCTAACATCCAACTCAGAAATCGTGCAATCGTCCTTATGCGGCGTGGTAGCCACAATTCTGTAGCCTTTGCTCTTTAAATCCTGCAAACACTTTTTAGTATTGTTTTCTTTCTCTCTGTATTTATAAATACTCAACCATTGCGTAGAGCCCATCGACACATCTTCACTGATTTTGAAATTGTTTCTATTCTCAATAAAATGCACATCCTGCACACCAAAACAATCGCAACTGCGCAATACAGCGCTGGCATTATGTGCCTGATACACGTCTTCCAAAACAACGGTCATGTGACGCATTCTTTCTTGTAAAACATCGTGTAAACGTTGCTTTCTTCTATCGCTAACAAAACCAGACAAATAATTTATGAGCTCTTGAGTATTTTCCTGCATAATGCAAAGATACTTTTATTTAAATTTACTGTATGCAAACAAAGAAAATAGATTTAGCACTTCAGGGTGGAGGAGCACACGGAGCGTATTCATGGGGCATCATTGATCGCCTCTTGGATGATGAGCGCATTGATATCGAGGGAATTTGCGGCACCAGTGCCGGCGCAATGAATGGGGTTTGTACCATTTACGGTTTAAATAAAGGCGGCCGGAATATGGCGAAGCATTTGCTCGTGAAGTTCTGGCATAAAATTTCCGAAGCAGGAAAATTATCCGGATTGCAACCTACATGGTTTGATAAAATGGTAAGTAAAGGGAACATGGACTATTCACCTACTTACAAATTTTTCAGCATGACAACTGAAAACTTAGCGCCTTCACAATTTAATCCGCTTGGTTTTAATCCGCTCGAAAAAATATTGAACGACTTAATCGACTTTAACGAGCTTCATAAATTCAATCCGCCGAAATTATTTGTGTGTGCTACCAATGTGCGCACCTGTGAACCGAAAGTTTTTGGTCCATCTGAAATTTCAGCGAAAGCGATTTTAGCTTCGGCTTGTTTGCCTTACTTGTACAAAGCGGTGGAGATAGACGGAGAATATTATTGGGATGGCGGTTATATGGGAAATCCTCCTTTAGAGCCTTTAATCGAACATACCGATGATGCAGACGATATTTTATTAATTCAAATTAATCCGATTAAAATAAAAAACGTACCATCGAACATTGAAGAGATTAAAGACCGTGTGAATGAAATAAGTTTTAACTCGGCCTTAATGCACGAATTAAAACACATTCAGTTTAAACAGGATTTAATTGCCAAAGGAATTAAAATAGATGATAAGGCGCAAAAAGTACACATTCATCATATTAGTGCCGATGCGCATTTAGGCGATTTAAATTTATCGAGTAAACTAAATACATCCTGGGATTTTCTCATGCACATTAAGGAACTAGGTTACAAAGCCGCTGATGCCTGGTTGCAAGAGAACTTCGACAAAATCGGTAAAGAATCAACATTTAGAATTTAAAAAATTCTCCCCCTTACTAAGGGGGAGTACCGCGTAGCGGGGAGGGGGTCATATGCAACGCAATTACATACCAAAAGATTTTACCATTACAAAGTGGGAATTGTTAGAGCCTTATTTTAAGGATTTACAAAACAGAACTATTTCATCTGAAGCTGAATTAGAAAAATGGCTGAAGGATTATAATGAACTCGGTGCCGTTGTGAGCGAGAACATGGCCTGGCGTTATATCAAAATGACCTGCGATACCGCCAATGAAGAATTACGCAACAGCTTCAATGATTTTGTGGTGAACATCGAGCCGCATATTTCTCCCATCAGTAATGAGCTGAATAAAAAATTGGTAAGCTCACCGTATGTTAACAGTTTAAACAAGGATAAATATTTTGTTTATCTGCGTGGGATTAAAAACAGCATTGAATTATTCAGAGAGAAAAACATTCCGCTGTTAACGGAGTTGCAACAAAAGGAACAACACTTTGGAGAAATCTCCGGTGCGCAGAGCATTGAGCATAACGGTGAAAAAATGACTTTGCAAAAGGCATCGGTATTTTTAAAAGACTTAAACCGTAATGTGCGTGAAGAAGTGTACCACGAAATTCAAAACCGCCGCGCGCAGGATGAAACTTCATTAAACGATTTATATACCGAACTCATTAAACTGCGCCATCAGGTAGCATTAAATACCGGCTTTAAAAACTTCCGTGATTTTAAACATCAATCCTTAGGGCGTTTTGATTACACCGTGAAAGATTGCTTAAACTTTCATGATGCTGTGCAAAAGCATGTGGTGCCGTTGGTGACGGAGCAAGAGAAAAAACGTAAGGAATTATTAAAATTAAACGATTACCGTCCCTGGGACAAAGAAGTGGATGCTGAAGGCAAACCGCCGTTAAAACCATTTACTAACGGTAAGGACCTTACTGAAAAGACGTTTGATTGTTTTAATAAAATTGATCCTTGGTTTGCAGATTGCGTTAAGACCATGGATAAAATGGGACGATTGGATTTAGAATCCAGATTAGGAAAAGCACCGGGAGGTTACCAATATCCATTATACGAAACGGAGATTCCGTTTATATTTATGAATGCCGTCGGCTTGCACCGCGACATGGTGACGATGGTGCACGAAGGCGGACATGCCATTCATTCTTTCTTAGATATTCCTTTGGATTTGGTGGATTTTAAATCACCGCCAAGTGAAGTTGCTGAGTTAGCGAGTATGAGCATGGAGTTAATCTCGATGGAGCATTGGGATTCGTTTTTCCCGAATGCCGATGATTTAAAGCGCGCCAAGCGTCAGCAATTAGAAAGCGTGTTGGATGCATTGCCGTGGATAGCTGCCGTGGATAAATTCCAGCATTGGATTTATGAAAACCCGGAGCACAGTGTAGCCGACCGTTATGCGGCCTGGACACAAATCATGAAAGACTTTGGCAGCGGGGTCGTGAATTATGAGGGATTGGAAGCCAATTTAAAACGCCGCTGGCAAGTGCAATTGCATTTATTTGAAGTGCCGTTTTATTATATTGAATACGGCTTCGCGCAATTAGGCGCGATAGCAGTATGGAGAAATTACAAGAAAAACCCTAAGCAAGCCATTGAGCAATATAAAACCGCATTAGCTTTAGGTTATACCAAAACCATCCCAGAAATTTACAAAGCGGCCGGTATTGAATTTAATTTCTCGCCGGAGTATGTAAAAGAGTTGGCGCTGTTTGTGAAGAGCGAGTACGATAAGTTGTGATCAAATTTTTCTGAGATTCCTTAAACAACAAATGTTCTAACGCGATAGCGTAAGCGAGAAAGCGTAGAGGTAACGGTTTCCGGCTTGGCTTCAGTGCGGTTTTTGGAACCTTCCTGTGTCTATACCGAAAATGGTTATATAAAGATACTAAACTTTCTGTTACCCTGTCCGCCCGCATTGAGCCAAGGTGGTGTTATAACCTAGTGGCGGCCACACAGAAGTTTCCCTATGTGTCTATGAAACACGTCCGGTTATTACTTAGGAAAAATGGTTGTTTATAGCTTTCAGTTGTCCCGTTGCGCAAGTCAAACCGTAAATTCATTTCCGGCCTTTGTCCACGCATGTTTGTTTATTGCACTTGTACTTGTTATTGTGTGCGATGGCAAAAAGCGGTTTTGTCAAACCGCCCGTTCTTTAGCACCTTACATGGGGGGCAGGAAAAAATGCAAGCTTATGTGACGCCAACTAAAATTTCTGCCATTAAAAAACAAGCGGCACATGTGCTTGCATTTTGAGCGAAAGCCTAAATACAGGTCGGACTATTTTGACAAACACTATTTTTTTATATTAATTATTTGATATAAGTGAATAACTCAATTAAATTATTCATAGTAATAAAAAACAATTCATTGCTTGATAAGCTTGTTACTTTTAACGACTCGACCATTATGGATAATGTTTAATAAATAAAAGCCAGCTTCCTGTTCTCTAATATCTATGTTTTGATGAAGGGATTCGATTTTTATTCGCTTAATTTCTAATCCAAATGAATTAATTATTTGAATGTATGAGTCCAATGGCAAGATAGGAATACTTAGGTTAAATAAACCGTAACTTGGATTCGGACAAATTGTCCAGATATTTTTGCCATTTAAAAAATAATCAATACCAGAATAATTTTGACAAACCGAGGGAAAGGTGTCACATCCTGTGCTATCTATTTTGATAATGCTTAACGGGCGCGGATTAGGCTTATACCAAAATTCATTTGCAATTACCATTCCTAAACTCGAAGTTAAATTTAAACTGCGATTTAGAAAGCTCAATTGAGCGTTATTGTTTGGGCCATAATATTTTTTCCATTTCAAATTCCCGTTTTTGTCAAGTTTAATAATACGAATTTGAGGACTGTGCGGTAAATTGTAATTATGGCAAGTGTCTCTGTGACCGCCGATAATTAGATCACCGTTAGGTAACTCATTTACAGTATTACAATTGTTGTACATTGCTAGAGTATCAAATTCTCGTTGCCACAAAATACTACCAGAAATATCGAACTTTACCACATGTCCTTTAAATCTACTATTACTACCTAAATTATTACCTTGATCTTTAATGCCAACTGCTATGAAGTTTTTATCGATTGTTTGAATCAAATCATTAAACTGACCCCCAAATGTACCTGAATAATTCGTTTGAAATATCTTATTGCCTAGACTATCTGCTATTAATACATTCGAATAAATCTTAGTGCCAATATACTGATAACCGACAATAATTAATTTTTTAGTGAGTGAATCTTGAATAATACGATGACCATCTTGTGCAGGGTTTGAATTTGTCGAGTTTACTTTTTTACGCCACAATTCTTTTCCATTGAGGTCTGTTTTAATAATTAATACTGACCTTGCGCTCGTGGTTTGAAAAAAACCTGTAACAAACCATCCGCCATCAAAGGATGGGGCGATACCTTGAAAAACAACATCATCGGTAGGGTCATAGAATTTTTTTTGCCATAAGGTGTCACCTGAAAAATCAAATTTAGTTAGAACACTTAAGTATTTGTTGTTACTGTCCAAAACACTAGCAAAATAAAAAAAATTATTAGCTGTTTTATAAATACAGCGAGTAGCCAAAATATTATCTAAGTGTTCAAATTTTTTGCTTCCATAATTTTTTCTCCAAAGGTAGTTTCCATTTGGATCTGTTCCGACAATAGTTAACTTATTAGAATTGTTAGCCTGAGAAGTATCGTAAGTAAGTCCCACTAGAATTAAATTACCAGAGGGGCTTTCAAATGCATCACGACATACTGAAACCACAGAATTTGAAAAATAGTATTGCCTGTAGAAACCATTTGTCTGTGACCAACTTAGTACAGAATATAAAAGAAAAAAATATATTGCGATTAATCGCATTTTATTTAATTGTTACAATTTTAGTTTGATAAATTTGCTTATTATCGTGCCAAGCAGTCAGGAAATAGACAGAATTAGAAAAAGTTTCAGTAGAAATTTCTAGCTGAGAATTTATTTTTACTACAGAGGAATAAACTATTTTCCCTAAGATATCTTTAATCTCAATTAATAAAGGTTGGTCAAAACTACTCTT
>CAYQDP010000057.1:0-10778 GCA_964416235.1 uncultured Flavobacteriaceae bacterium
CGATTTTATTACAATCCGGTTTTCTTGCAGGAGAAACGCTATCAATTAAGTGTCCTTCTTCGTCAATCATATACTTCTGAAAATTCCATTTCACCGAACTGTTCATCACCCCATTTTTCTCCTTTTGCGTTAACCATTTATACAGCTCGCACATGTCGTCGCCTTTTACCGAAACTTTTTCCATCATAGGAAAAGTAACCCCATAGTTTTTAGTGCAAAAAGATTTAATCTCAGAATTTGAACCCGGTTCCTGACTTCCAAAATTATTGGCAGGAAAACCAATGATGGTGAAATTTTTATTCTTGTACTTTTCATAAACCTCCTGCAATTGTTTGTATTGAGGCGTTAAACCACATTCACTGGCAGTATTCACAATAAGGATTTTCTTTCCCTTTAAAGAGGCAAAATCCAATTCGGCTCCATAAATGGTTTTAACTTTAAAACCATATATAGTTGGCTTAGGGCCGTTATCCTTTTTAAATTTAAATGCAAAACCAAACAGCATAAGTGTGGCGATTAAGAGTATATTTTTTGTTTTCATGGTAGTATAACAATTCAATTATCATTATGTTTACACAAAGTTAAAATATATTATGAGCATTTGGCATAACACTCCCACTTTAACTGAAATTAACGCCCTCAACGAAGGCACCTTGGGCGAACACATGAGTATTACTTTTACTGAAATTGGTGATGATTTCATCAAAGCTTCGATGCCGGTTGACAATCGTACCAAGCAACCTTTTGGCTTATTGCATGGAGGTGCCTCCGTTGCTTTAGCTGAAACTATTGGCAGTGTTGCCAGTTGGTGCGCCGTTAATCGCGACTTATTTATTGGTGTCGGAATTGAAATTAATGCCAATCATGTAAAAGCAGTTACGAGCGGAATGGTAACAGGTATTTGTAAACCTATTCACGTTAGCGGAAAAAATCACGTATGGGATATACGCATTTACAACGAACAAAATGAATTATGTTGTGTGAGTCGGTTTACCTGTACGGTTGTTGCAAAAAACAGATTTAACTAGCGAGGAAATCTTCTATTGCAGAATAAATCTCCGTTAATTCATTATCTGTAATACAATACGGCGGTATCAAATAAAACACATTGCCGAGCGGGCGCAGCAAAATACCTCTACTTAAAAAGTAAGTGGTTATTTTTTCAGAAACGTTGTTCAAATAATGCCTGTGTTCTTCAGTATTCAATTCAAAAGCCAGAATAGTTCCGCATTGTCTTACATCTTTGAGCTTATCATTCGATTTAATCTTTGATAAGAAACCGGCATGTAATTGTGCTATACGTTTTATACTATCAAAAGTCTCCTCCTTCTCCATTAAGTCTAAGCTCGCTAAAGCAGCCGAACAAGCAGTTGGATTAGCCGTATAACTATGTCCGTGAAAAAAAGTTTTTGTTTTATCCTCGGAAATAAATCCTTTATAAATAAACTCCGCGCATGAAGTAACACCTAAAGGCATGTAACCTCCGGTTAATCCTTTTGATAAACAAATAATGTCGGGTTTGTTTTGTAAATAATCACTCGCAAAAAACTTTGCTGTTCTTCCAAAGCCAGTCATTACTTCATCTGCAATGGTGATTACATTATTTAATTTACATAAGGCTAAAAGACGATCGAGATATTGCGCTTCATACATAACCATTCCTGCAGCACCCTGAACCAATGGCTCAAATATAAACGCTGCTACAGAATGATTCTGAAAAAGTGTGGTGAGTTGTCGCTCAATGTTAATGATATTTTCTTCATTTGGAATTGGAACATGCACCACATCAAATAACAATTTCTCGAAGGCATTATTAAACACATTTCTTTCTCCTACACTCATACCTCCAAATGTATCGCCGTGATAAGCGTTTTCGAAAGCGATAAACAAAGGCTTTTCTTCACCTTGATTATTCCAGAATTGAAGTGCCATTTTAAGCGCCACCTCAACAGCTGTTGAACCGTTATCGGAATAAAATATTTTATTTTGATTGGAAGGAAGTTGCTTTAATAAGCGTTCAGCCAAATCAACAGCCGGCTTATGCGTAAATCCACTGAACATCACATGCTCCATATGGTTTACTTGCTCTGCCACTTTTTGCGAAATGTAAGGATGCGAATGACCATGTAAATTCACCCACCAACTACTAATTGCGTCCATGTATTTATTACCATTCATGTCGTAATAATACAATCCTTTTGCACGCTCAATAACAATGGGCTCATCAGCATTCTTTAAATGGGTAAAGGGATGCCAAACAAATGCTTTATCTTTTTCACTCAGGTTCATTAAAACAAATAGATATTAAATTTGGAAGCCTGTTCGCTTATGAATTCTTTATTTGCACTTTTCGAAAAGGGAATTTCAGCAAGAACAGGAATGTTCTTATAATTAATTATTGCAGACTTAACATCTTCCTGAAAATCTCCGTTTAAAATTAATCCGTGTATTTTGTAATTATGATTCAGCAAATAATCAATTGACAATAACGAATGATTTATACAACCCAAATAAGAACTCACCACTAAAATGACCGAAGCATTGAATTGCTGTGCCAGTTCAATCACATATTCCTTTTCATTGATAGGAACTAATAATCCGCCCGCACCTTCAATTATCATTTTATTTGAAGTATATGGTAATTGGATATTTCTCTTCTCAATCTTTACATCTTCTAATTTGGCAGCTAAATGTGGTGAAGCAGGCTCTTTCAATAAATAAGCTTCAGGATGAAAAACAGAAATTGTATTAGACACCAATGACCGAACTGATTCTTTATCGGTACCTTCAATTGTTCCGCTTTGAATGGGCTTCCAGTAATCGGCTGACAAAGCTTCGGTTAAAATCGCCGAAACAATTGTTTTTCCAACATTAGTACCTATACCGCTTACAAAATAGTTGTTCATTATAATAAATCTATCAGTCTTTTAATTTCTTCTTTTGTATTAAATGCATGTAAGCAAATACGTATTCTCTCGCTTCCTGCTTTTACAGTCGGACTTTTAATTCCTTTTACAAATAAGCCCGCCGTTTCAAATTTATTCTCAATCTCATTCACTTTGTTATTATCACCATAAACCCTACAATGAATAGCGCTTTTACTTTCAATGAATCCATCCTTGCCTTTCACCAAATCATTAAAACACTCAATATTCTCCTTTAACTTCGAAATAACATTGGTTGATACTAACAAATCGTAAGCCGAAGCAATGGTGGCTAAACTGTGTGGAGGCAAAGCCGTAGTATAGATAAATGAGCGCGCATAATTAATTAAATAATCCTTCAATAACTGACTACCAACAACAGCAGCGCCATGACAGCCCATTGCCTTTCCAAATGTATATACGCGGGCAAAAACACTGCTTTCAATTCCTAATTCATTACACAAGCCTCTGCCATTCTTTCCAAATACACCAATGGCATGTGCTTCATCTACAATTAAAAATATTTTTTTGTTATCACATACTTTTGTCAGTTCAAGCAAAGGAGCGCAATCGCCATCCATTGAATACACGCTTTCCACAACAACATAAATATTTCCGGCAACATCTGTATTCCTGTCTAACATCCGTTTTAAATGTTCAACATCGTTATGCTTAATTTTATAAGACTTCGCTAAACTTAAACGAATACCATCGTGTATGGAGGCGTGAATTAGTTCATCATACAAAATTAAATCGTGCTTAGATGTAATTGAGGAAAGTAAACCTAAATTAGCATCATAACCCGAATTAAACACAAGTGCAGCTTCTGACGAATGAAACTCCGCTATTTTGTTTTCAAGTTCCTCAACAAGAACCGTATGTCCGGAAATTAATCGAGAACCTGTGGATCCACTTTGAAAATCTTTATTAGAAATTCCTAACTGTAGTAATTCTGTTTTAGCAAATCCTAAATAATCATTACTGCTAAAATCAATAAGATGTTGGTAGTTTTTTAGGGAACGAAAAAGCCCTTTGCGCTTACGTTCTTCAAGCATCTGAAGTAAATGCAAAGGGCCTTTCACCATTTTGAAATTTGTTATTCTAATTTAAGTAGCACTTCTTTACCACCGGTACGTGCGCGAACCAATCCGCTCTCTTCGAATTTTAAATGCTCATACTTCGGCTCGATAATAATTTTACCGCTAAAATCAATCACACCTTTAAACGGACCTTTACAAATAATGGCACGACCGTTTTTAAAACCACTGATACGCTCGTAATTTGGCTCAACTAAAAGTGTCCCATCAGTTTTAATTAACCCCACTTTTCCGTTTTTACGGGCATATCCTATTCCGTCTTTACCAAATCCGGTTAAGGATTCCCACTCAGGCTTTATGGTTTCCTTTCCTAAGGAATCAATTAATCCCTTTTTACCGGCTATTTCAACAATGGCATAACCATTATAGAATTTTCCGATATGGTCGTACTTAGCCGATACTTCTGTTTGTGCATTGACTGAAAACGCAACAAACAAACTCAATACAAAAAATAATTTTTTCATGATTTCGATTTTAAACTAAGGCTTCCTTTTCTTTATCTGCGAAGGCCTTTTTCGGACTCAAACCTAATATTTTAAACATTTCCATGTCCTGATTATAATCAGGATTCGGAGTCGTTAACAATTTTTCACCTGCGAAAATAGAATTAGCACCGGCTAAAAAACAAAGCGCCTGACCTTCCATACTCATGCCCTGACGACCGGCTGATAAACGTACCGCGGTATTTGGTAAAATAATTCGTGTTGTAGCAATCATGCGCACCATATCCCAAATTGGAACAGGAGGCTGATCTTCTAACGGCGTGCCCTCCACGGCAACTAAAGCATTGATAGGAACTGATTCCGGTTGAGGACGTAATAGACTTAAAGTATACAACATTCCTACTCTATCCTCAATACTTTCTCCCATACCAATAATTCCACCAGAACAAACAGTTAATCCGGCCTTGCGCACATTTTTAATTGTGTTTAAGCGATCATCGTAGTTACGAGTTGAAATAATGTTGTTATAATTTTCTTCCGAAGTATCTAAATTATGATTGTAAGCATAAAGTCCGGCATCCGCTAATTTTTTTGCCTGATCTTCAGTTACCATTCCCAAAGTTGCACACACTTCCAAACCTTTACTGTTAATGGTTTTCACCATATCCAACACTTTATCAAAGTCGCGGTTATCGCGCACTTCTCTCCAGGCTGCACCTAAGCACATACGGCTGGCTCCACCTGCTTTTGCGTTATCTGCCGCTTCGGTTACTTCAGCAACATCCATTAGTTTATGAACTTTTACCTCGGTATGATAACGAGCAGCTTGCGGACAATAGGCGCAATCTTCCGGGCATCCGCCGGTTTTAATAGATAGCAAAGAGCTTACTTGCACTTCACCAACTTTATGGTGTTGCTTATGCACTTCAGCTGCTTTATAAATCAACTCCATTAATGGAGTATTATACACTTCTAAAATCTCTTCTTTAGTCCAGTTTTTAGTCATAAAAAACGCTTTAAACAAAGATAGTTATATCCCTTAAAACAGGCAATTTTATGCTTAAATAACGCGGAATGGTTAAAAACTAATCAGAACCAAGCTGTTACTTAGGCGGCTAAGTTCCGTTATTTGCAATATGCGTTGGATAATTATCACACTTTTAACAGTTTTTACTTATAGTTTATTGCCGGCTCAAAACGACGCCATGATGCAAGGAAAGCGCAAACAAAAGAGGGTTTGGAGGCGCTGGAGGCCTGGTGAACGTAAAAACAAAACTGCTTATAATCCTTATTTGAAAAAGAAAAAAGGCGATCGCGTAAGTGACGACATCAACAAAGGAAATAAAAAGGAAATTCGCCGTCAGAGGAAAGTATACAAAAAACAATTAAAACAAGGTAAAAAGAAAACGCAGGATTAATGCTTAACCGAACGCTTTCTTTATACAAAACTTCATTTACGGGATTATCACCGCAAACCTGGACTTTATCACTCATTTTATTAGTCAACAGAAGTGGCACCATGGTGGTTCCGTTTCTCACTTTGTATTTAACTACAAAGGAAATGGGATGTACCTTAAGTCAGGCCGGAACGGTAATGGGACTTTTCGGTTTAGGATCGGTAGTTGGTGCTTTTATTGGAGGAAAATTAAGCGACCGGATAGGCTTTCATAAAGTACAATTATTAAGCTTACTTCTAGGCGGTGTAATGTTTATTATACTCGGACAAGTAAAAGCTTACGAATTAATTTGCGTTACCACATTTTTCTTGAGTATGGTAAATGAAGCTTTCAGACCCGCCAACTCTAGCGCCATTGCTTATTATAGCACAACTGAAAACAGAACTCGCTCCTACTCATTAAATCGTTTGGCTGTAAATTTAGGATGGGCAGTTGGCGCTTCCTTAGGCGGAATTATTGCATCCTATAATTACGAACTTCTTTTTTGGGTAGACGGTATGACTAATATTGCCGCCGCTACTTTATTGTTTTATACATTTAAATCGCCGCGCTTAAAAAATAACGAAGTAAAAGAAGAAGTTGAAGTGCCCACGGAAGAATCGGCTTACAAAGACAAAACCTATTTGTGGTATATTATTTTGGTGATGCTTTTTGGTTTATGCTTTTTTCAATTGTTTACTACAGTTCCGAAATATTTCCGCGATGGATTATTCTTAAGTGAAAAATATATAGGTTTTTTAATGGCTGTAAACGGATTATTGATTGTGATTTTAGAAATGGTTTTAATCTATCTGTTAGAAGGAAAACGTAACATTTCCTTTTACATGGCAATCGGCACTTTAATTTGCGCCCTATCATTTCTATGTTTATTAATTCCGGGGCCCGCAGCTATGATTAGCTTATTAATGATTTTAGTAATTACGATTGGTGAAATTATTGCCATGCCTTTTATGAATACATACTGGACAAAAAGAAGCAAACCACACAACAGAGGACAATATGCTGCCTTATTTACAATGGCCTGGGGTGTGGCACAAACATTTGGTCCGTACCTTGTTGCTTTAGTTATTGATCACAAAGGATATAGTCTTGCATTCATTATAGTGGCATTTGTCTTCTGCGTTTGTTCTCTAGGATTTGCCAGGTTGAAATAAAACACTGTTTAATCTTGAACTATTTATTCATTTGTGAAAATTAGTTAAGCGATACTATTTTTGATTCATATCAAAAAACTTCATTTTATTCCCCTCTACTTTTGAATCATAACTAAAAAACAAATTATGACTCAAAAACCCTCAAATGCCTTTATTGGCGCTTCATGGTTAGCGCTATTAACAGGCGGCATTTCTTATATCGTTGGATTATGGAATGCTAATATGTACTTAAATGAAAAAGGTTATTATTTTACAGTATTAATGTTCGGACTCTTTTCCGTGATTTCCCTACAAAAAGCGGTGCGTGATGATTTGGAAGGCATACCCGTTACATCCATTTATTACGGCATTAGTTGGTTTTGTACTGTGTTATCTATCCTATTATTAGTGGTTGGATTATGGAACGCAGAGCTTGAAAAAAGTGAAAAAGGTTTTTATGGCATGTCGTTTACATTGGCTTTGTTTGCAGCTGTTGCCGTTCAGAAAAACATTCGCGATAGCGTATCGGTAAGAAAAAGTAAACCAAAAGAAGAAGAGCAAACTTCGAACTATTATGTTAACACGGGCGAATTAGAAAAGTAGATTAGGTTTGTCAATAAAACATTTCAAGTAATTACAAAATACCTGTAGGAACTGCTTTTCTACTTGAGGCTTTCAATTGCTTTTTAATTCCTGCTTCCGCATCAGGATTCCAATCTAATGTGGTATGCCAGGAATTTTCAGGCCTTAATTCTACTTCTATTTCCTGTAACACTCTTTTTGCCACTTTAACAGATGGAATGATTGCAAAACATTCCGTGTTAAGATTGGCACTGCGCGGATCAAGATTAAAAGTTCCAATTACCGTAATAGAATCATCAATTACCATCGACTTTGCATGCAAGCCAAACACCGGTGTATAATTTACTTTCTTTTGAAGTGCGCCTGTCATGATATCAAATCTGCACTTTGCGTCAGGTCTGAATTCATAAATCTCCACACCTGCTTCTAATAAATCTTTGCGGCAACGTTGGTATCCACTGAATGCTTCCAAATTATCGGTGGAGGCTAAGCTATTGGTTTGTATACGCACCTTCACACCTCTTCTTACAGCTGCAGCAAATAAATCTTGTCCAAGTTTTGTAGTAATTAAATAAGGAGATTGAATTGTAACCGAATGTTTAGCATTGTTAATTAGATTCATTAATGCAGATGTAGTAACACCTCCACTCAAGCCGTCTGTTTTTTCAGATTTGCCGGGGATATCGGATACAAAATGAACTTCGTTGAGCCATACCAGTTCACCTGATTCGCGAATGTGTTTAAATGCAGTTGGAAGTGATTGAATTTTTTCACGAACCTGTGGCCAAAAATTTTCAGGATTGCAAGCATATTGGTGCAAACGCTCAAACCTGTTCTTTGAATCAAATTTTTCCTCCGGTTCGCTTACCAATTTTGCGGCAGGTACACTTAATGAATGATTCCAAAATTCTTCAAAAGACGTATGCATTTGACCGGTGACTTTACCCAGCATTAAGACATCTCTGTCTCTAAAATTATACTCATGATCATAATCAAAATATTCATCCGCAATATTTCTTCCGCCCGTAATTACTACTTTATCATCTACAATAAAGGTTTTATTGTGCATTCGTTGATTTGCCTTCACAAAATCGAAAGCAAATTTTCCAAGTTTCTGAACTAAATTTTTACCAAGATTAACTCCGGGATTGTAGACTTTAATCTCAATATTCTCATGCGAATCCATGGTGAGGATTTCATGAATACCAGCTTCCACCATAATATCATCCACCAATATTCTCACCTTTACACCACGATCGGCTGCCCTTACCAAATAGTCACAAGCGATTAACCCAACATTATCTACTGAAAAAATAAAATACTGAATATCGATAGTTTTCTCGGCGTGCTCCGCCAACCATGCACGGGTTACCATGGCACCGTCACCATCTTCCAATACGTAAATACCCGTTTTAGTTCGCATAGAATCCGCTACCGGCTCCAGCTCTTTGCTTAAGGTAGCAGAATCCACGCTATGAATTTGAGAACAGAAATCAGCTTTTTGCTCAGGTACTTGATCCGGTTTTGAATCAGCACAAGAGAAAAAAACAAAAAGAAAAACTAATTTAAAAAGTAATAATTTAATAAGCTTTGTTTTCATTCAGAAATTACTTTCCAACTACTTTAAATTCGGTACGACGATTTTTGGCTTTATTCTCAGGCGTATCGTTAGGTACTTTAGGGCGAGTTTCGGCATACCCTTTATAACTTAAACGTGCCGCGGCAATCTTACCGTTAGTAATTAAATAATCATATACTGATTTGGCACGATTCGTACTTAAAGTTTTGTTCCAATCCTTTTTACCACTGTTATCGGTATGTCCGCCCAACTCAATTTTTACATTTGGATTTTTAGTGAGGAATAAAACCAATTTATCGAGCTCAGCTTTACTTTCAGGTTTTAATTCCCATTTATCCACATCAAAAAACACATTCTTCAACTCAACTGTACTACCTGTATCAATCGGTTGTAAAGGAATATCTAATAGAAATGGTTTGTCAAAATCTGCCACTTTCCCTTTTAACGAAAAGTTATCTGAGTAAAACAAAAAGCCATCGCGATTCACATTCACAATGTAATTTTTATTGGCAGTAAGCGTAACAAGGAATTGTCCCGCTTTATCGGAGTATGATTCTGTTACATTTTGCTGTGTTTCTAAATCAAACAATTCAAATTTTGCTTCGAGCGGTTCTTTCGTTTTTGCGTTATACACTTTCCCTTTTACGTAAGTCAATTTTTCCGGACGAATATCTTCCGGTAACTCAAACCAATAAATATCTAAATTACCGAAACCTCCTTCACGATTACTGGCGAAATAGGCAATTTTACCACTCGGATCCACCAGCAAACTATTATCGTCTTTATATGAGTTAATTGGATAACCTAAATTAACCGCTTCTCCCCAACTTCCATCCGCTTGCTTTTTACTCATGAAAATATCTAATCCTCCTAATCCCGGATGTCCATCGCTGCTAAAATACAAAGTCTGATTATCGGGATGGATAAACACAGATTCTTCCTGTCCGGTGGTATTAACCTTATCACTTAATTTTACAGGCGTTGTAAAACGTCCGTCTTCGCCGATGGTGCTTACATAAATATCTTGTTCTTTAATATCACCACGACTAATTAAACCACGAATGAAATACAACGTTTTCCCATCACTTGAAAAAGATGGTTGAGTTTCCCAATTCGCTGTATTAATTGGCGGGCTAACATTTACGGGTTTTGTCCATTTACCATTTACTTTTTGAGAATAGAAAATATCACAACTTCCATAACCTTTTCGGTCCGGTGAACCATAGTCGCCACTCATCTCCATACAAGATGCAAAGAACATGTAGTTTCCATCTGCAGAAATAGAAGGCGCTCCCTCATTTCCGGGTGTGTTTACGCCGGTCATAGGAAAAGCCTTTTCCCAAGCACCGGATCCTTTATTACTCATGTAAAAATCTTCCTGACGAATTTGCTCTCCTTCACGAATTTCTCGTGTGAACAAAAACTGCTTGCCATCGGCCGTTATGCTCGGAAAATACTCATTGAAATTCGTATTAACACCCGCTCCCATATTAATAGGCTTAAACGGCTTTGGATTTTTTACAGCATTAGCTCCAAACTTTGCATTCTTGATTTCATTCGCAG
>CAYQDP010000058.1:0-10570 GCA_964416235.1 uncultured Flavobacteriaceae bacterium
TCTTCGTTGTGTTTGGTAATTAACTCATTTAACACCACGCAATCTTCAAATCCACAATTCATACCTTGTCCGAAAAAAGGAACAATCGCATGTGCCGCATCTCCAATTAATGCCACTTTGTTATCGAATACCCAAGGAAAACATTTAACAGTTACAAGTGATGAAGTTGGATTATTGAAAAAATCATCCAGCAATGTTGGCATTAACGGCACAGCATCCGGAAATTCTTCGTTGAAAAACTTTGTAACATCCTCGCGTGTTTTTAATTTCTCAAATGACTTCTCACCTTCAAATGGTAAAAATAATGTACACGTAAAATTACCATCCGGATTTGGCAGCGCAATCATCATGAAACTTCCGCGTGGCCAAATATGCAATGCATTTTTCTCCATTAAGAAACTTCCGTCTTTTCCAGGAGGTATAATTAATTCTTTATACCCCGCCGAAATATAATGCTGATTATATTCAAATCGATCGCTGGACAATTGCATGTTTAAGCGAGAAGCCGCAAACGCGCCATCTGCACCAAATATTAAATCGCTATTTGAACTGCTTACATCTTTAGTTTCTTCATTAAAAAATGAAGCTTCCATTTTTGTTCTATCAACCGCAGTACAACGCTCGTTAAAATGTATCTTAACCCCGGCTTCACGCTCAGCCAAATCCATCAGCTTCATATTAATTTCTGCACGTGAAACAGAATAAATGGCTTGTTCCTTTTTTCCATAAGGTTGAAAAGCAGTAGAACCATCACGGTTATGAATAAAACGCCCGAACATTGGAATAGCAATCTTACGCACTTCATCTGCAATACCAACACCCTCTAATCCGCGCCATCCTCTGTCACTTAAAGCTAAATTAATTGATTTGCCAGCCGACATTTTTATTTTACGCATATCCTGCCTGCGCTCATAAATATTAACCTTATATCCCTTTTTAGCCAGATAAATAGATAACAATGAGCCCACAAGGCCTGCTCCAATAATATTTACGTTTTTACTCATAGATTTTAGAATAAGCAAGTTTACATAAAAGCTTTGATTTCACTAAGTAAAAGTAAAAAAATAAACACTTTTCCATCTGATAAATGAAGGCTTTATGGCATTGGTTTTTAGTATATTTGTTATATGCTCAAAGATTTTAAGGAGAGAGTTGAAAGTCACGCTTTGTTTTCGAAAAAAAGCAAACTTCTGATTGCATTCAGCGGAGGAGTAGATTCTGTTGTATTGGCATATCTCTTAAAAGAATGTGGTTACAAATTTGAACTGGCCCATTGTAATTTCAACCTACGCGGAAAAGAATCGGAGGGTGATGAAAAATTCTGCGTGGCATTTGCAAAAAAAATGCAGGTAAAAATTCATGTTAAGCAATTTGATACCAAATCGTACAAGAAAATAAAAAAGTTATCGGTTCAAATGGCTGCACGCGAATTACGATATAACTGGTTTAAAGAAATGGTACATCAGCATCAGTTTCATTACGTATTAACCGCACATCACGCCAACGATAATGTAGAGACTTTATTGATTAATTTAACACGAGGTACAGGCTTAAAAGGTTTACAGGGAATTCCCGAGAAACAAGATTATTTGATTCGTCCGCTTCTATTTGCAGCAAAAAATGATATTCTGAACTTAGCAGAAGTTAAAAAATTAAATTTCAGACACGATAGCAGTAACGACGAAGTAAAATATGCCCGTAATCTTTTACGCCATAAAGTTATTCCTTCTTTAAAAAAGATAAATCCATCTCTCGAAGCTACATTTAGCAATAACATTCATTTGTTTAATGAAGCTGCTCTGATTATTGAAAATTACATTTCTGAAAAAACAAAAAAAATCACCGCTGTAAAGGGTGATACATTTTACATTCATCTTAACGAGCTTTGTAATGAATCAAGTTCCGGATTGTTATTGCACGAATGGTTAAATCCTTATGGTTTTAATTCGTCGCAAACCGAACAATTAAACAAAAGTTTAAAAGAGAAAATCTCCGGGAAAATTTTTAATTCTTCAAGTCACACCCTATTAATTGATCGGCAATTCATTTTAGTAAAACCTATCTTGGGTTATGTGGAAAAAGAAGAATTTATTATAAAAAAAACAAGCGATTTCTCTAAAGCATTTCCAAAACTAAAAGCAGAAACTTTATCAAAGTATGCTATCAGTAAGGATGCAAAAATTGCGTTGCTTGATTATAATAAACTGAAATTCCCTCTTACGCTAAGGAGATGGAAACACGGAGATAAATTCATGCCGTTGGGAATGACAGGATTTAAAAAGCTCAGTGACTTTTTAATTGGCAATAAAGTACCTTTGTTTGACAAACACAATACGTTTGTTCTTTGTAACGGAAATGATGATATTATTTGGGTCGTTGGAAGACGCATCGACGAACGTTATAAAATAGAAACAAGCACCAAAAAAGTTTTAAAACTTATCGCTAAATAACCAATGGAAAACACCATTTTATTTGAAGAAAAACAATATATGGGACATAATCGTCTCAGTATCATTTGGCGGATGATACTGGCTTTGTTTTGCTTTCTGGGTTATTACTGGAGCGAGAATCCTAAACCTGTTAAAGTTGCAGTGTTTTACATTGGGTCGTATCCCATTCAAAACATTCCGAATTCCGGAGAAATATTCTTTTTACTGGGCTTAATCATTCTCATTATTTCGGCCGGACTCACTTACGTTTTGCATACACACACGCGTGTGTATAATGGTTATATGATTATTGACGGTTTTTGGACTGCACGTAAAGTGAAAATTGATTTCAGTACAATCATTCATATTAGGAAGGGACGTTACAAAAGGAATATTTTCAGGCGTGCCGTTTACAACCTGCACTCCAAAGGTGTTATAAGGTTTTATACAAGCGGTCACGATTTTATTGAAATGAGAGATAATGCCGGATTCACATATCGTATTGGAAGTCAGCACCTAAATCAATTTTTTGAGATAATAAAGAATCAGGTAAAAAGTTAATAAGTCAGTGTAACCCGGGCCTGTATTTAGCGTATAATTTATACTAACTAACAATACACCCCATGAATACAGCAACGTTTGAAAAGATAGAAAAGGAAATGATTTCCGGATTAAAATTTCCTGATGCAGAAGTTTTATCTGATAAAGATGCCATTAAAGAGCGTTTAAGTGAATTAAACAGGGCACTTACTTTAGGCAACCTTGAACAAACGAAAATCAAAATATTTTTTGAAGATGAAAAAACATGTTTTGTGGTTGAAACAACAGTTTGGGGTGTTACCGACAAGCGTGTTATTTTAAAGCAGGGAACGGTTATTCCTATTAATCGTATTCACCGTATAAAAATCTAAGCGTAAACTAAAATCAGGTATAAATAAGCGAAGGGTGAGATAAACATCAAACTGTCGAATCTATCCAGTATACCTCCATGTCCGGGCATGATACTCCCGGAATCTTTAATACCGGCCTTCCGTTTCAAAAGAGATTCGGATAAATCTCCGAGTGTACCAATAACAGATACTATCAAACTCAGAACTATCCAATGTGTTTTTCCAACTTCAGGAAACCATATCGCCACTAAAAGTGATGATGCCATTGTTAAAACTGCGGCACCAATTGTTCCTTCCCATGTTTTACCGGGAGATACTCTTTCTAATAATTTTCTTTTTCCAACTAAACTTCCAACAAGATAGGCGTACGAATCATTCGCCCAAATTAGCAGTAATAATCCCACAATAATATGATTGTTATAAGAGGAGTTAAACTGAAGTGTGTCGCTATGCTGAATAGTCTTGTCGATACAAGGAATGTAAAGTAAAATAGTAAACGGTATAACAGCGTAAATAAGTCCGGCTAAAGTATACACGGTATCATTTACCGGAGTTTCGCGCGTTGAAAACAATGCAGAAAAAAAGATGAGTGATCCGCTGCAAATACCTGCAACGTACATCCATGTATAGTCAAGTTGTGTTAATCCGGAATTGTGGACAAAGGATGCGCCTAAAAGAAAGAGAGCCGACAAATATCCTGATGCCGCAAATGGCTTAGCCCCTAGTTTGGTTGCAATCTGATAAAATTCGTAAAGCCCCCAAATGGCAACAATCACAAATAAAACTGAGAATGAGAAAAAACTATGGTTAACGGCTGACAGCAATACAGCCACAAAAACTGCGGCTGTTAAGGTACGGGTAAGAAGGGTTTTGAAATGTAGCGCCATATTTAAATTAAAAATCCCGATTTTGAAACCGGGATTAGCTTATTATTCGCTTATTTTTACTGCTTCGTAACATTTTATATCTCCCGCCGCTCCTAAATATTCGGCATCAATACCAACAAGACCAACTTTTTTAACTTGTTCCTTACTTAAAGGTTTAGTAGGATACCAACGATCTTCAACTAATTTCAATTCAACTTCCTTATTGCTTAAAACCTGATTTAATTGCTTTTGAGTTAAAAACACCACACTCTGATCTTCATCATCCGATTCTTCATCTTCTGCTACAATGATATTGCCAACCAATTTTAATTTTGGTACATCCGGTTTATACTTAAACTCCAAATCCTCCTGAGTATTAATCTCAATATACTGAATCCCGGTAATATGAATCTCTGCCATCTTTTTAAAAATTATGTGCAAGTTTACAGATATTAGACCCGTTTAGCAAAATTTTTTTTTAAGAATGGCAGAGGAAATGTTAATAAATTACCGTGCAATAACAAGCCTTTTTGTAGCTGTATGGTAATCGCTATAAACCTTAATAAAATAAAGTCCGTTGTTAAACCCTCTTATATCAATTTCAGAATACAAATAGTTAAGCGCCTCTTTACGCATTAACTGGCCATTTGCGGAATAAATTTCATAATTATACCCCGCATGGGAGAGGTTCTTTAAATTAAGTTTTACCACATCCGCAGCAGGATTTGGGAATAATTCAACATGTGCGCTTAAATCCTCAATATCATCAATGCCTGCATAATTATTACATCCTGCGGTGCTTGTTTTAATGGCAATTCTATCGGGATTTGTATTTAAAAACGCATACATTCTTGCTTTCTGTCCCTTAGTAAACATCGTCATACAGCTGTCTTTACTATAATCCATGTAATTTTCTACCATATCCGGAGGATCGATAGTACCCCAAAAAGAATCTTCATTGGCACAGGTGTTTGTGGCGGTATTGCAACTGCTTTGATTGGATTGACTTTTACAATTAGGTGTATCACCAACAAAATCGGTTGAATCACAAGTACCTTGCTGACCAACGCCTGGCGCATCATCGGCCCAAATATGACGCATACCTAACCAATGTCCTACTTCATGAACGGTTGTTTTTCCTAAAAATTTAGGTTTAGAATATTTACCCAAATAATCAAACTGGATAACAACTCCATCCGTTTGCGGATTCATACCCGGAAATTGAGCATAACCTAAAACAAAGGTAAAGCTGAATAAACTCATGTCGCAGGTCCAGATATTCAAATATTGATTGGCAGGCCACAAGGTATCGCCGCCCTTTGCGGGAGATTTTACTGCATCAAAACCGTTTAATGGATCGAAAGCTGCTGTGGCGGGAGCAGATTTACGAATGATACCTGTTGTTGGATTTCCTTGAGGATCTTTATCTGCCAAACAAAATTCTATTTCAATATCAGCTCCAAGCGTATCGAATATCGGTCGCGTATTTACGTAATTCGGATTTTGGCGACGGAAGCTCTCATTTAATACTTGCAGCTGCGAAATAATGTTTGAATCCGGAATATTTTGTGCTGCATTCTTGTAAACTACATGAAATACCACCGGAATTTTAATAATGGCATTCGATTTATTGTGATGAGCGGTGGATTTGTTATTGGCCAACCATTTATTAGCCAACTGCTCAGCTGTGTAAAATGACGCTCCTCCGGCATTAAACTCCAATCCTTTTTTTAATCCGTAAGAGGTGGCACATTGTTCATGTTGAGCCTTAATTAAGAGAGAAAATACTAAAAAAGAAAAAAGTAAAATTTGCTTTTTCATGTTAATAGGTTTTATGTGTATTAAATTAAAGAGACCTGCTTAAAGTAAAAGTAAAAATAGTTCCTTCGCCTACTTTACTTTTTACACCAATGGTTTTTTGGTGCGCTTCAATAATATGCTTAACTATTGCTAAACCTAAACCCGTTCCGCCCTGTTCGCGACTACGGCCTTTATCAACGCGGTAAAAACGCTCAAATAAGCGTGGTAAATGTTCTTCTGAAATCCCTATGCCGTTATCCTTTATTTCTACAATCACTTCGTCGTCGTATTGAGATAGGCCAATCTCTGTTTTACCTCCTTCTCTTCCGTATTTCACACTATTCGTAATAAGATTTACAAACACCTGGCGAATTCTAAATTTATCTGCCAGTACATAAAGAGGTTTGTCTGATTTCTTTGTCAGTGTAACAGTAATATTTTTTTTACGGGCAACCATATCCAGTTGCTCAATGATATCCCTTATCTGAGCAATGATGTCATATTTTTCATACTCCGGTTCAAGAGAACCTGTTTCAAGTTGAGTGATTGTCTCCAAATCATCAATAATATGAATAATCCGCTCGATACTTTTATCGGCACGTTTTAAATAATCCAGATTAATAGTTGGGTCACTTAATCCTCCATCAATTAAGGTGGACACATAGCCCTGAATATTAAATACCGGGGTTTTTAACTCGTGAGAAACGTTGCCTAAATATTCTTTACGGTAACTATCGAGGTTTTTTAAATGCTCTAATTCTTTCTGACGTTCCTGTGCGATTTTTTTTACTTCATTTTCCAATTGTGTGATAGGATCAATTTCATCGAGGCTGAAATTAGTATCCGGAATTTCGCGTTGAGGAATAACTTTCTTCAATTCTTCATTCACCATTTTGATTTTATCAAATACAAAAGGATTGTAAATGAAGTAAAGAACAAAAAATGTGATTATAAAAAAAGCGAAGAATAATATGAGTACTGCTGCCAAATCAAAACCTCCACCCCACGACACCTGATAAACTGTTAAGGCGCCCGCGCAAAGCAAAGCGCTTAAAATGCTTAACAGGATAAGTAATGTAGAGACTTTAAAATCTTTCATTTTTACAATGCCGAAAGTTGTGCTTCCAGTGCTTTTATTTTTGCCTCTGCATCTGCTTGCTTTTTCTTTTCCAACTCCACTAATTCAGGTTTAGCGTTCGAAACAAATTTTTCGTTCGACAATTTTATTTGTACTGATTTTAAAAAACCTTGATTGTATTCCAACTCTTTTTGCAAGCGGGCTTTTTCTTCATCCTTATTTACATTAGAAGAGAGTGGTACAAAAAACTCCGTAGATTGAATCATGAATGAAAACGCACCCTCCACTTTATTCTTGGTGTATTCCACTTCACTCAAATTTGCCAATTTCATAACCAATTTGTCAAAGTACGAATGAGAAGCATCCGATTTTTCTATCAACTTCAATTTTTCTTTCGGAGATAATTGCTTTTGCGCACGGATATTACGAATCATCGCAACAATTTCTTTCACTACCTCAAACTCCATTAACTGACGTGCATCGGTTGATTTTACTTCCGGCCACTTCGCTACAATTACACAATCCAATTCATTGCGCTCTTTAATCAAATGCCAAATTTCTTCGGTAATAAATGGCATCCATGGATGCATGATTTTTAATAAACTTTCTAAATAAGTAATCGTAGCATCATAGGTTGCTTTATCAATAGGCTGTGCTTTTCCATCCACAAAATCAGGCTTAATTGCTTCCAAATACCAGGCGCAAAAATCATCCCACACCAATTTGTATGTTGCCATTAATGCATCACTCATACGGTATTTCGTATAATGATCGTTAATGATTTCTAATTGCTCGCCGAGTTTATTGTCGAACCAAGTGATGGCCGTTTTTTGGGCTTCGGTTTGCTGAACATTTCCAACTTCAAATCCTTTGATTAGTCGGAAGGCATTCCAAACTTTATTCGCAAAGTTTCTTCCTTGCTCACAATAACTTTCATCAAACATTAAATCATTACCCGCCGGAGAACATAACAACATTCCTACCCTAACACCGTCTGCACCATATTTTGCTATTAAATCCAATGGGTCAGGACTATTCCCTAAACTCTTGCTCATTTTTCTTCCCAACTTATCGCGCACGATGCCGGTTAAATAAACATTGGTGAATGGTTTTTGTCCGGTATATTCTTTACCTGCAATAATCATTCGTGCCACCCAGAAAAATAAAATTTCGGGCGCGGTAACTAAATCGCTAGTAGGATAATAGTATTTCAAATCCTCGTTTGCTTTTTCCCAACCATTACGAATTACATTGGGGTCAAAAACAGTTAAAGGCCATAACCAAGAAGAAAACCATGTATCAAGAACATCTTCATCTTGTTTAAGCTCGTTTACTGATTTGATAAGCTTTTTTTCCTCTGCATCAATTTCTGCCTGAGTAACACCATGACTTCGGTCCGCATCCATTCCCGCTACTAAAGAGTAAACCGCAGTATTTAATTTATTCATTGCCTCCTCAGCGGTTTTTGCAACAACATATCTGCCATCGGAAGTATACCATGCAGGAATACGTTGTCCCCACCATAACTGACGGCTAATACACCAATCGTGTACGTTTTCCATCCAATGTTTGTAGGTATTTATAAACTTATCCGGAATTAATTTCACGTCGTTATTCAACACAGCATCCAATGCAGGTTTACTCACCTTATCCATTTTCAAGAACCACTGCATGGATAATTTTGGTTCAATAACAGCATCTGTACGTTCGCTATAACCAACTTTGTTTTTGATGTCTTCTACTTTCTCTACCAAACCCATTTCCTGCAAATCTTTTACGATTTGTTTACGACAAGCGAAACGATCCATTCCTACATAAGCGCCTGCAGCTTCGGATATTTTTCCATCAGCAGTTAAGGCATCAATCGTTTGCAATTTATATTTTTGACCTAAATTAAAGTCGTTAATATCATGTGCAGGTGTTACTTTTAAAGCGCCTGTACCAAAAGTTGCATCCACATACTCATCAAAAATCAAAGGAACAACGCGATTTACCACTGGAACAATTACATTTTTTCCTTTTAAGTGGGCGTAACGTTCATCTGTTGGATTTACACACACAGCAGTATCGCCCATAATAGTTTCGGGACGAGTTGTAGCGATGGTCACAAAATCGTTTGTGCCCTCAATTTTATATTTTACATAAACTAATTTACTGCTTGATTCTTTGTAGATAACTTCTTCATCACTTACGGCAGTTAATCCTTGCGGATCCCAATTTACCATTCGTACACCGCGATAAATATGGCCTTTTTTATATAAATCGATAAATACATCAATTACAGCTTCACTTAAATCCTCCTCCATGGTGAAACGCGTGCGGTCCCAATCACAACTGGCGCCTAATTTTTTTAACTGTTCTAATATTATTCCGCCATATTTTTCTTTCCAGTCCCACGCGTGCTTTAAAAATTCTTCACGCGATAAATCTGTCTTTTTAATTCCTTTATCGGCTAATAATTTTACCACTTTAGCTTCTGTTGCAATACTGGCATGATCCGTGCCCGGAACCCAGCAAGCATTATAACCCAACATACGTGCACGACGAATTAACACGTCCTGAATAGTGTTATTTAACATGTGACCCATGTGCAAAACGCCGGTAACATTTGGCGGAGGGATGACGATTGTATAAGGTTTTTTTGTTTTATCAACCTTAGATTCAAAGAACTTCTTCTCCAACCAATAAGGGTACCACTTTTGCTCTGCGTCGTTAGGACTGTATGTTTTAGCTATTTCCATTGAGGGGGTAATCAAATTTTTGTTAAATTTCGCAAAAATACTCGAATTAGACCAAGGCATTATTATCTTTGGTATGATTTTAGTAACTAAACAAAAACAAAACTCAAAAATATGAAAAAGCTCATTTTAACTTTAGGATTAGTTGCAGGCTTAACTGCATTAACTTACGCTCAGGAAGTACACTCGGCTAACGATGGCCATAACCATGGCGCTCAGGATCCTGCTGCAACACCAGCCAGTTTAGCTGATATCAAATTCGACAAAACCACTCATGATTACGGAAACCTTAAACAAGGTGATAATGGAGAGTGTGAATTCAAATTCATCAACAATGGCAAAGAACCATTAGTAATTACTAACTGCATGGGAAGCTGCGGTTGTACCGTTCCTCAATGTCCGAAAGAACCAATTTTACCTGGCAAAAGTGGTGTAATTAAAGTGAAGTACGATACTCAACGTGTTGGTCCTATCTACAAAACAGTTACTGTTAACTCTAATGCTAAATCGGGTACACAAACCATTCAGATTAAAGGTAACATTGAAGCAAAACCTGTTGAAGAAGCATTTCCTGAGAACAAACAATCTCAAGGTGCTCCTGTAGAAAAGAAATCATAATATTAAAAAGCACTAAACATGAAAAAGATTACTGCAATACTTGCTTTATTTATGATGTTTGCCATCAGTGGCAACGCACAAGAATCGGTTGTACCTAACACCGACCCGAATGCACCGGGGAATCAAGGCTTCCTTCCGGTGACGATTCTTG
>CAYQDP010000059.1:0-10556 GCA_964416235.1 uncultured Flavobacteriaceae bacterium
AAAAGGTTGGTATCAGCGTTGGTGAAGATGAATTATACGATATGATGTTGGTTCACCCTCATCAAATGGTTATTCAGCAATTAACCGATAAAAATACCGGCCGTGTATATGATGTAGTTGCAGGCCCTGATGGTTCATTAGATTTAATGAAGTTAAATCAATGGGTAAATAATATGACTCCGGATGCAGAGCGTTTCTGGATGAATTTAGAACAAGGCATCTTGGAATCTAGAGAAGCTGAAAAATATGCTACTCTTGTAAAGAAAGGTTTATATGTAACTAATGCAGAAGCAAAGGAAGCTTTAGCTCAACAAACAAAGCAAATGAATATCGGCTTTGTGATGAAGCGTTACACTTCAATTTCTGATTCGGCTGTTAAAGTTAATGATGATGATATCAATAAATATTACAAAGATCATTTGTATGAATTCAATAACTACGAAACAACTCGTAAAATTGAATACGTAAGTTTTGATGTTGTACCAAGCGAGCAAGATATGATCAATCTTGAAAACGACATGAAGCGTATAGCTGAAGAATTCAAAACTAAGACAGCAAAAGAAGATTCTTCTTATATCGCACAAGAAAGTGAAGAAGGACAAGTAACCATCAGTGATTTAACTAAGAAGACCATGATTATCCGCGATTCTTCAGTTTATACTGATCCTGTTGGAACTGTTTACGGTCCTTACAATGAAGGTGCATATTACAAAGTGTACAAACTTTCTGGTGTAAAACAAGTTGCTGATTCAGCACGTGTTCGTCACATCTTAATTGGTTTAACTGATACTCGTACTAATCAGCCTCGTACAGCACCTGTTGCAAAACGTATGGCGGATAGTATTTTAACTTTATTAAAAGCTAAGCAAGTTGTTTTTGATTCTAACTATGTAAAAGCAGTGAGTGATGATCCGGGTTCATTTGGTAACGGTGGAGATTACGGCTGGTTTGATGAGAACAAAGGTTTTGTTGAGCCATTCAAAAAGGCAGGTTTAGAGGGAACAAAAGGAAATATCAGCGTTGTAGAAACTCAATTTGGTTACCATATCATCGAGGTATTAGATGTTTCTAAGACTTCACATACTGCGTATCGTGTAGCTCAAATTTTTAAACTAATTGGTCCTAGTCCTGAAACTACTAAAGAATATTACAAACAGGCTACTGATTTTGGCGGACAAAACAACACAGCTGATTTGTTTGAAAAAGCTATCGAAAAACAAAAATTAAATAAACGTATTGCTGATAACATTAAGGAAAATGATAAGACTTTGCCTGGCTTGGATAACGCTAAGGAACTTATTAAATGGATGTACGCTGCAAACAAAGGTGATATTTCTTCTCAGGTATTTGAATTTAAAGATAAGTTTGTTGTTGCTCACTTAACAGGAATCAGAAATAAGGGAACTTTACCTTTAGATGAAGTTCGTGAAGAAGTGATCGTTAAAGCACGCCGCGATAAGAAAGCTCAGGAAATGATAAAAGAATTTACTGCTAAGGCAGGAGGTTCAAAATCTATTGATGAGATTTCTTCTAAATTAGGATTAGGCGTAGAAAACATGGAGAACTTAACTTTCACTTCATTTAACGTTGTGAATGTGGGTCGCGAAGATGCATTAATTGGAACAGCAAGTGGATTAAAGGCAGGTGCAATTTCTAAACCTGTAATTGGTGAAAACGGAGTGTTCATTGTTGCAGTTTCCGCAGTTAACGAGGCGAAGGTTCCTACAACTGTTGCTGATGCAAAAAATCAAGCGGAGCAGGTTTTAGTTGGACGTTCAGATTACGAAGTGTATAACGCAATGCGCGACTATGCAAACATTGAAGACCACCGCGCAAAATTCGAATAATATTATTTAATCATTTGAGCCCTGTCGCTAACGACGGGGCTTTTTTTTAAACAGCAATATGGCAGATATTACAATTAATGTTCTTAATCCGGATAACACCATTACTTCATTGGTTGCTCCAACCGATATGGGTTTAAGTTTAATGGAGTTTTTAAAAGGTAACGAGTACGATATTTTGGCAACTTGCGGCGGAATGGCTTTATGCGCTACTTGTCATGTTGAAGTCATTTCCGGTTATGAAAATCTTCATGAGATTAGTAATGATGAAGGAGCAATGCTGGACACATTACCAAACATCACCAATACTTCCCGATTATCGTGCCAGTTAAAATTAAATGACGGCATGGATGGCATTACGGTAAAAATAATGGGCGATGGTCTTAATTGATTTTTGAAGGATACATTTTTTCAAAAGCATCAATGCACATGGCAACGTCATCAGGACAATGATTATCATTTAATTTAGGACGACGTTCTCTTCCCAATTTTACTATCACTAATTTGTATTTTGGAACACACATTATGTATTGTCCTAAAATTCCTCTTGCGTAAAATACTTCCAGATTGTTATAGGATGTAATCCACCAACTGTAACCATAAGTGCGATTTTTACAACCATCACTTTCATTGCAATCATAAGGCACGACACTTTGTTTTATAAAAGCAGAATCGATTACTTGTTTTCCTTTCCATTTACCATTATTGAGATATAACATTCCCAATCGGGCAAAATCTTTTGCATTACTATTGAGGCAACAAAATCCTTTTTCGTAACCGTCTTTTTTATCCAAACTCCACCAGGCAGGTTGTTCGCAACCTAATTCCTTCCATAAACGTTCACTCAAATAATCCGACAAAGGTTTACCAACTGCTTTAGAGATGCAAACGCCTAGAAGGGCTGTGTTCCCGCTCATGTAGCGAAATGTTTTTCCCGGTTCTTCACCTAAAGGATATTTGGTAGAAGCTTCTAATAAATTTTCGCCGTAATAGCCTTCGGCAGGATATGCAAACGGATTGATATAGTTTTCATCAAAATCAACTCCGGAAGTCATACTAACTAAATGTTTTAAAGTAACATGTTCGCGGCCCTTCTCTTTAAATTCGGGAATAAATGTTGAAACAGGTTCGTCAATAGTTTTTATGTGGCCATCCGTTAAAGCACAGCCTAATAATGCACTCACATAACTTTTCGAAACACTGAATGAATTGGTGTGAGAGGTATCAGAATAACCATCCCAATATTGTTCATGTAATAAACTATCTCTACACACCATAACTAAGGCATGCGTTGCGTATGTGTTTAAAATGTTTTTAGTTTCTTCCGGAAGTTGTTTTGTGTTATAAAATATAGAGAGTGAAATTGGAGTAGGCGAAAGCGCATGTATTTTTCTATTCTCAAAAATTTGAAATTCTGTAGCGGAAGGACCGGTTCTGCCTTTGAAGTAGGTATTCCACATGCCTTTGTATAAATACAACTTGCCGCTAACTAAAATAGCGATATTGAATAGGACGAAGGCTCCTATTATAAAGTAAACTAAAAACTTAACTATTTTTTTGAGCATAATTTATGGTAAAACGATGACATCTTCCACAATATTGCATTGGAATAAATGTGTGAAGTGCTTTTTTAACTTTTGTTTTACTTCATCAAGATTTACAGCCTCTACGCCCAACTCTTTATGTAAACTGGTTACAGCTTTGTTTTGAATGCCGCACGGAACGATATTATTAAAATAATCGAGATTAGCATTTACATTAAATCCCCATCCGTGCATTGTTACCCAACGACTGCATCTTACACCAAACGCACAAATTTTGCGGGCTTTTAGAGGATCGTTCACATCAATCCAAACACCTGTTTCACCTTTGCTTCTCTCACCTTTAACGCCATATTCTGCAATGGTTAATATAATAGTTTCTTCCAATAAGCGGAGATATTGATGAATGTCGGTGAAGAAATTATCGAGATCTAATATAGGGTAACCAACTAATTGCCCGGGTCCGTGGTACGTTATATCGCCGCCGCGATTGATTTTATAATAAGTTGCTTCCTTTTGTTTGAGAGTATCGTCGTTAATTAATAGGTGGGCGGCATCACCGCTTTTACCTAAAGTATAAACATGCGGGTGCTCAACAAATAATAAATAATTTTTAGTTGAAATTGATGTGTTGTGGTTACGATTGTAGATTTTTTGTTCAATCGTTGTATTAAACAACCTCTCCTGGTAATCCCAGCAGGCTTTGTAATCCATTAAACCAAGGTCGCTGAATATAACCTCTTTGTTTTTGGACATTTAAAATTTTGAGAGTTCGTTTTTAAGATGATTGATAATGTTTACTTCAACCGCATCAATATTTTTAATTTCGGCAATGTAAACACTAATCCAATCTCCGATATTAATCAGATAAATAAATTGTTCCAGCTTATTTTGACCTTTTGCCATCACATCAATTACACCTGAAGAATATTTTTCAAAAACGGGCTTACACACTTCATAACGTTTTTTAGTACGTGCATAATCAAACGAAGTGTGGAAAGTAATAACTTTTAAAGCATCATTTTTTGAAGTCCAACCTACCAGTTCATTATGATTCATTTCAGGAAATACATGATGCCAGCAAAGCATTTTACTGTTTTCATTAATTTGTTGCCTGAAACGAACACACACACCTTCACTTCCCCCTAAAGAATAAATAATCGGTAATTTGTTATTTAATTCTTTCGCAATATGAAGGGCTTCCTGCGTGATATGTTGGTTTTCTTTTTCTAATAAAGTAATGCAGCCTTTAACTTCATTTAGTAATGATTCCGGAGCGAGCTTATAGAAAGTAAATATTTTTATTAGTTGAACTAAAGAGTAGCCAATACAAGAACGTGGCGGATTTCCTCCGGGAATTGTAATGACATCAAAATTATTTTTTGAAGCTAATTCAGCCACTTTACCGCCGCTGGTAACACAAACCACTTGCGCTTTTTTTGCAATGGCTTGTTCCATGGCTTGTAGTGTTTCTTCCGTGTTTCCGGAATAAGAAGAAATAATCACTAAAGTATTAGGGCCTGTAAATGCCGGTAAAAAATAATCTTTATTAATAGTAACAGGTACAGGACAATTATCTGAAACAAGTTCACTGATAATAGTACCTCCAATGCCTGAGCCACCAAGTCCGGTAATGATCACATTTTGAATTTGGTTTTTAGGAGATAATTTTGCTCCATTCGCAATATCAAATGCTTCACGTAATTGGTTTGGAAAATTTTCAACTAGCTTTTTCATAAAAGAGGGAAGCTAAAGGTAAGAATAATATCGGACATCAAATGAGGCCTTTCTCAAGCATAATTTTTGTTTTTAGTATGGCAGCTACAGATATCGCATCCGTAATTTTCCCTGTCATGACCCAATCGTAGGCTTCATTCAGATGAATTCGTTTTACTTGAAGAACCTCACTCTCTTCGGGTTCGGCCGATTCAAAATCTAAATTTTTAGCTAAATAAACAATAGCCAATTCGTTAGTGGCCGAGTTGCTTAAATGCAAGCGCATAATTTCTTGGAAGTCTTTAGCAACAATCCCGGTTTCTTCTTTTAACTCGCGTTTGGCAGAATCTAAAGGATCAATTCCAAGAGGCCCTCCACCTTCGGGAATTTCCCAACAATACTCTTCAAGGGGGTATCTCCATTGTCCAACTAGCCACGTATATCCTTCATTATCAATAGGTAATATTCCGATTGCCAGGTTTTTGAAATTCACAACGCTATAAGTTGCAGGCTTGCCTACAGGATTTAAAACATCGTGTTTTACGACTTTAATCCAAGGGGATTCATAAACGTCTTCAGATTTTTTTGTGATCCAGGGATTGTGTTCCATTGATTATTTTAATTGATTAACTAATTGCTTATTTCAGTTTGCTAAGTAAGAAATAGATTTCCAACAAGCAAATTGTTAATTACCTGTTTATTGCGTTTATTTTTAGTAACTTTTAACACTTAAATTCGTAGAACTTTCAAAGTTTATGACACTTCGCGTGAAAAGACATTTATACTCACTTATTTTATTTTTTTTCCTTACAGCTTCTTTTGCTCAAACGTATTATTGGGTGGGTGGTTCTGGTAAATGGAATGATCCGAAACATTGGTCACTTACCAGTGGAGGTAATCCTGTTTTTAAAGTTCCTGATATTAATACGGATGTAATTTTTGATAATTATGCTTCTGATAATGTAGTAGAATTAGTTGGCAAGAATGAATCTCGTTCCGTAAACTTTTATAACAAAACGAAAATATTTGTTATCGGTGATGCCAGCACAGAATTAGTAATTGCCGGTAATTTTAATTTGAGTAATGCCACACGCTTCGATGCTCAAACTAAATTAGTTTTTAAGAGCAATTCAACTCAGAAAAACACAATCTACGCTGCTTTTGGCGAATTGAATAGTGATATTGTTTTTGAAAATGGTAATTGGCAAATTTCTCAACTACAAACGAAAAAGAGCATTTATGTGAATGGCGGAAAATTTGAGTTATTAAACGGGTACTTAAAATGTAACGATTTCATCGCCTCTGATAATTCAAACGTTTCATTCATTAATTCCGGAACTACAATTGTAAATAAAATCAGTATTTCCAGTTTGGCAACCGTTAATGCCAAGGATTATTTTTTATTAGCAAAAAAGTCAGATCCACAACTTTACAAAGTTCCTCCGGTATTTAATGATCCTTCAAAAGTTAAATCAGGAGAACAGAAAATCTTAGCTTGCGGTATTACTACTGCTGTAACTCTTCCTACTTGTCCTAATATTTGTAACGGTGTAATCTCTTTTACTTTCGACGCAGGTTGCGTTTCTAATCCGTATTTTATTTCCTATCCCGGATGGCCTGCAGGTTGTACGGCGGCGCCAACTGCAACGTCTATAAACGCACCAACAACTTTTTCTTTAAATAATCTCTGTAAGTGCGGTTCATTATATCAAATTGCAGTTACAGATGCAACTCTTGGTGTGGTCGGATTTTTCCAGGTAGCCATGGTAATGGCGGATTTAGATTTTACTCCATTAGCAGTAACGCAGCCAAGTTGTAACGGAGCTTGTAATGGTTTTATCAGTGGATTTATTTCAGGTGGTACACCAAATTATTCCGGTACTGTAACTCCGGGTGGACAAACATTTACAACAGCCATTGGAGCTAACTTAACTAATTTGTGTGCGGGTAACTATACTTTAAATATTACGGATAGTAAGGGTTGTACTTATAGTGAAACTGTAACCATGACGCAACCAAATCCGATTTTACCAAATCTTGTGACTCAAAGTATTTCATGTTTTGGTCAATGTACGGGTTCAGCTTCCGTTTCTCCTACGGGTGGTAATCTAGGTACTTATACTGCAACATGGCTTCCTTCAGGAACAACGGTTTCCATTCCTTCCGGCAATACGTCCGGTTTAAATGGCTTATGTGTAGGAAACAATACAGTTATTATTCGTGATGTTAATACCTGTAGCGTTAGCACTACTTTTACAATTACACAACCAGCAACATCAGTTACAGCAACACAATCACAAACTAATGTTACTTGTGGTGGATTATGTAATGCAAGCGCATCCGTAACTGCAAGCGGTGGTTCTCCGGGTTATACATATACATGGTCGCCTGCACCGGGTGGCGGACAAGGAACTCCATTGGCAACTGGTTTGTGTGGATCGTTAACGCCTGCTCCGGCTAACTATACGGTTTCTATTGCAGATTCTAAAGGATGTACCATAACTAAAACATTTTCAATTACCGCTCCACCAACATTAACGGTTAGCCCTACATTTACCAATGCAACTTGTAACGGTACGTGTAATGGTTCAGCGAATGCAAATCCTAGTGGAGGAGTGCCGCCGTACGTTATAAGCTGGTCTGGTCCCTCAGGATTTTCTTCAACCTCGGCAAACATCACCAATTTATGCGCAGGTGTATATACATTAACAGTAACTGATGCATCATTATGTGTTACAGCTCCAAGAACTGTTACAATTACTCAACCTCCTGCAATAACTTTAACGGTTGTATCAGCAAGTGTTAGTTGTTTTGGAGCATGTACTGGTTCAGCAGTGGCTAATGCATCCGGAGGAAATGGTGGATTCACCTATACCTGGTCGCCTGGCGCTCCTTCAGGACAAGGAACAGCTACCGTTACGAATTTGTGTGCAGGTAACTATACTATTGCCATCAGAGATGCAAGTTTGTGTCCTTCGAATACTACTTTCACAATTTCTCAACCAACACAAATAAATCAAAATGCTACTACTACAAGTTTAACGTGTAATAACGTTTGTACCGGAGTAATAAATTCAACACCAACGGGTGGAAGCGGGGCACCGTATACTTTTACTTTGGCATCCGCAAGCGCAACTGTTACTACAAATCCTCCTTACAATGGTTTATGTGCAGGTGTTTATACTTTATTTGTCAGAGATGCGGGCGGTTGTGTTAGAACACAAACGTATAACATTGCTCAACCAAATGCTTTAACGGTTTCAGCAAATACAACTTCAATTTCCTGTTTTGGAAATTGTAATGCTTCTTTATCAGGAAGTGCGGGTGGCGGAACACCAACTTATACATTCGTTTGGACAACTCCTACCTCAACAATTAATGGTGCAGTCATTAACGGACAATGCGCAGGAAATTTTACTTTAACTGTAACTGATGCAAACGGATGTACCACTAACACCGCAGTTACAATTACGCAACCTACTGATGTTACTGTGGCATTAACACCAAATCCACCAAGTTGTAATAACGGTTGTAATGGATCAATTACCTCAACTGTTTCAGGCGGTACACCAACCTATACCTATAACTGGTCCACGGGAAGTACACTCACAACAATTGGTGCTTTATGTTCCGGAAATTATACCTTAACTGTGACAGATAGTAGAGGTTGTACAAAAACAACCACAACAAACATTTCAAATCCATTACCAATTACAATTACAACTACTGCTGTACCGACAAATTGCGCAGGAACATGTGACGGACAAGGGTTAGCACAAGCATCAGGCGGTACACCCGGATATAATTATAGCTGGAGTACTGTGCCAGTTCAAACAGGAACAGTGGCATCTAATTTATGTAGTGGAAATTATGTAGTAACGGTAACCGATTCGCAGGGATGTATAAACTCAGCCAATGTATCCGTTACTTCGCCTCCTTTATTAACAGCAACAATTTCAGGAGTACAACCAAGTTGTAATACTGCTTGTACGGGTTCTGCTGTTGTTACGGCGGGTGGTGGTACACCGGCGTATACTTATTCATGGATACCAAGCGCGTTAACAAGCTCTGTTGGAACTAATTTATGCGTAGGGGTGCAAACCGTTATAGTAACAGATGGTAAAGGATGTTTAATTACAAGAACTGTGAACATCGTTCAAACAGTAAGCGTGAATATTACAACTACAGGAACTTTATTAACTTGTAATAATGGTTGTACTGGTGCGGCAAGTGCGAATGCAAGTGGTGGAACTTTACCTTATACTTATACATGGACTTCCGTACCTACTCAAACAACCCAAGTAGCAACAGGATTGTGTGCAGGTTCTTACACTGTCACTGTAGCTGATCAATTAGGTTGTTCAAACACAGGAACAATCACGTTTGCTAATCCTCCTGCAATAAATATTACTTCCACAGTTACTGCAGCTTCGTGTAATTCGGTATGTAACGGCGCAATAAGTGTTACCGCTACTGGCGGAACAGGTGCACTTTCTTATACGTGGTCGCCGGGTAATCCAACAGGACAAGGAACACCAAATGTTACAAATCTTTGCGCAGGAAATTATACACTAGATGTGCGTGATGCAAACAACTGTATTCAAACGCGTACATTTACAATTACTGAACCTAGCCCAATTACATCAACTTTTACTCCTGTAAACCCTACTACTTGTTCAGGAACTAACGGTTCGATTACTGCTACAGTTGGTGGAGGTACGCCGGCTTATCAATTTACCTGGACTCCAGGAGGAAATACAACAGCAACCTTAACAAATGTTGGCGCCGGAACCTACACTCTAACTATTCGTGATAATGCAGGTTGTACCCAAACTTTAGTAACTACATTAAGTGATCCAACCGGTCCAACTATAACCGTTACTTCTTCTTCTATTACATGTCCTTCATTATGTAATGGTACTGCATCAGTGAGTGCTGTAGGTACTGCACCTATTACTTTTAGTTGGTCAACCGGAGCAACTACTCCAAACATTACTGGATTATGTCAGGGCACTTTTGCGATAAATGTTGAAGATGCTACAAACTGTACCGTTAGTCAAACTTTTGCCATTGCGCAGCCGCCAACATTTAGTTTAAATGCAACATCATTTAACGCAGGTTGTAATTCATCCTGTAATGGAAGTATTACAACTTCACCAGCCGGAGGTACGCCCGGGTATACAGTTACCTGGTTGCCTGGATCTGTTACAACACAAACATTAACTAATCTTTGTGCAGGAACTTATTCAGCAAACGTAACTGATGCTAATGGATGTGCGTACGCACAAACTTTCACAATAACTCAACCAACATCTGTTTCAGGTGTTGTCACAAAGACCGATGTGTTGTGTAATTCAGCTTGTAACGGTAGTGCAACAGTAACACCATCGGGTGGTACTGCTCCTTATACTTTTACATGGACTCCGCTACCACCATTTGCTGGTTCCTCTTTAAA
>CAYQDP010000060.1:0-459 GCA_964416235.1 uncultured Flavobacteriaceae bacterium
CATTATACCGTTGCGTGGATTATGCAGAGTTCAGAATTTAAATATGAAAACGGAATTCTGACCTCAGCAGAATTTAAAGGAAATGCCAATGGAGATGTGGTTATGAAAACAACCTACTTGTGTGATTCTACCAATTGTATTTATACGGAAAAACAATTTAAAAATGATGTAATGCTGAAAGAGATTAGTTACATAACAGAAAGGGAAAACAAACTTCTCAATTCATTTATTGCGCGCGACCCTATTAATAAAACCATGCGCATCGTAAAACTCCATTATAATTATTATTGATTACTCGTCTCTGAAAAACGTGAGTTTTCGCATGTCAATAATTTGAATGTTCCGATAGTAGAAATTCAACACATCCGAATAACTGTAACCCAATTTCGTCATGCGCATGGCACCTTCCTGCGACATTCCTAAACTGTGGCCATAACCTTTGCCCTTAAACACAACTGT
>CAYQDP010000060.1:469-10503 GCA_964416235.1 uncultured Flavobacteriaceae bacterium
GGTATTATAAATACTGAAATAAGTTGATTTCAATTGTAAATCCTGTCGCACATTTTTTAGCGGCACCTTGATGTTACTTGCCTCTAAAAATACTTTGCGGGAATCTTGTTTAAAGTTGAGTGCCATTTCCTTGGCGTATGGTTCATCCACCGGATAATTATGTTTTATCTTAAGATAACTCAACCAATCATCAACCGGCATTTTACGTTCCCATTTATAGTTTGGCATGCGTGTACTAAAAGTATCGTTTACACTCCGTAAATAAGAAGTTCTTGCGCCCCACACGTCTTCCGAGTTCGCGGTTTGTCCTCCACTATTACTATGAAAAGCAGCAACAATTAAATTCAGATTTTCATCTACCACCACTTTGCCTTTAGTATCATTTACCGAATTAAAAATATCTGCATAGCGTGGTTTACCATAATAGGCTTGACAATGCACTTGGTCGCACAATGAAAAACCCTCATTAACATGCTTGCTTAAATGCGCTAAAGCAAAAGTACGCGCTAAAATTGCTTGTACTTTGTAATACTCAGGAAGCGAGCGTGTACCCGACTCTGCTTCAACTACACCTGCAATGTAATTATCCAACTTCACTTCATTCAACATTTTTAGCAATCCGTTTTCATTGGTGACGATGTAATTATCCTGGTAAATGCGTGGTTTTCTTTCAGGATTAATCAACTTTACTTTCATTTCGCCATTTCCGTTTACATCAGAAAAACGAACTGTTTTAAATCTTCCGTAAATGGTTTCAAATGATTTGACTTCAATACTGTCATTAACAACCGAGAGCTTTATGACTATTTCAGACTCGTTTTTAAGGATTGGTTTTTCATCTCCTGAAATCTGATACCCCGGCTTTTCTATTGTAAAAGTAACCGCATTAATTTTTAAGTGTGCAAAAGTGCGTATATAAACAATATCTTCACTAAACGCGAAAAAAGTAAAAAAAATAAATATGTAAGTGATAATGTTTTTCATGGTTTATTTAAGTGCTTGGTGAATTTCTTTAGCCATTCTTTGAGATGCTCCAAGTCCGCCAAGATTCTTTCTCAATTCGGCATAATCGTCTTTTATGCGTTTACGATAAGTTTCATCGTGCAGCAAAAGATTTAATTCAGCTTTAATATTCTCGGCTGTCATTTCTTCCTGAATTAATTCTTTCACCATAGGTTTATCCATAATGAGATTAGGCAACGAAATGTATTTTGTATTAATTATTTTTTTAGCGATGAAAAATGATAAAGAACCGGCTTTGTAACAAACAACTTCAGGCAAATCGAACAATGCACTTTCTAGAGTAGATGTGCCGGACTTAATCACGCCTGCTCTTGCGTACTGCATTAATTCGTAAGTCTGATTGTAAACTACTTTTACGCCAATAGCTCGTGCTTTATCGTAAGCAGAATCCGGTAAATTGTGCGTGCCACCAATTACAAACTGATACTCCTTAAAGTCATTCATAATCGCCAGCATGGTATCAAACATGTAATTTATTTCCTGCTTTCTGCTTCCAGGCAAAACTGCTATAATTGGTTTATCGGAAAGATTATTCTGCTTTATAAATTCTTGCTCCGAAAGCATTGTTTTCTTTTTCTGTTCAATGGCATCAAGTAAAGGATGACCAACAAAGCTCACATCGTAATTGTGCTTTTTGTAAAATGGTTTTTCGAAAGGCAGAATCACAAACATTCTGTCGACATACTTTTTAATTGTTTCAACTCTTCCTTCTTTCCAGGCCCAAACAGTAGGAGAAATATAAAAAAACACTTTATAACCTTTTTCTTTTGCCCACTTCGCCATTCTTAAATTAAATCCCGGATAATCCACCAAAATAACAACATCCGGTTTTTGAGCTTCAATATCTTGTTTTACGGTTTTGAAGTTTTGCTTAATCTTACCGAGATTTTTAGCCACATCCACAAATCCCATAAAAGCCATCTCACGAATGTGAATAGTTGGCTTACGGTTGGCAACTGCCTCCATTAAATCACCTCCAAGGAAATAAAAATCAGCGGAAGGATCCAATACCTTTAGCTCACGGATGAAATTAGAAGCGTGTAAATCACCCGAAGGTTCACCGGCTATTACATAATACTTCAAAACGACTCTTCGTGAAAATACATTACATAAAACACAAGTGCTGCGTAAATCACAACACTTGTAATAACTCCTTTAGTTGCATTGTTTAATCCTTTATTGAGAAAAAAATAAAAGATTAATAAATTACCAAGTGCGCACATTTTAATTGTGTTACTTAACATTTGTCCGAACATGAGGTACTTCACAAACTTCACCGGAAAACCCATGTAGCTGTACATAAACAACCAGTAACAAAAAAAACACAACAAAGGGAATAAAATACCGATTGCTAGTCCTTTCCAAAAATTATCTAATTTCTCTATCCAGCTCATTTTAAATTCGATTTTAGGATTTCTAAATTTTGGTGCGATGTTAAATCACTTTGTGTTGGGACAACTGAAATATACCCGTTACTCAATGCCCATTCGTCGGTATCGTTTGATTCGGGTTCAAAATTGACAAACTTACCGGTGAGCCAGTAATAGGCGCGGCCATAAGGATCGAAGCGTTCTTCAAATTCCTCCACCCAATTTGCGCGTGCTTGTCGACATACTTTAATTCCCTTTAATTCGTCGGATTTTAATTTTGGGATATTTACATTTAAGCACACGCCATTTGGCATTTTATTTTTAAGGGCTTCCGAAATGATTTTTTCAAGAAAATGTTTTGCCTGAGTAAAATCTGCATCAATGCTATAATCACACAAAGAAAAACCAATGGATGGCGCCCCCTCTAATGCCCCTTCGATGGCTGCCGACATTGTACCAGAATAAATAACATTAATGGAGCTATTACTGCCATGATTGATTCCGGATAAAACTAAATCTGCTTTACGCGGTAATAATTTATTTACCGCCATTTTAACACAATCAACCGGTGTGCCGCTACAACTATATTCGAGTATAGCATTATGATAATTTGTTTTTTGTATACGCAAAGTTGAGTTAATGGTAATGGCGTGCCCCATTCCTGACTGAGGTTTATCGGGTGCAATAACCGCAACATCTCCAAACTGTTTAGCGAGAGCAGCCAAAAAAACAATTCCGGGTGCGCTTATGCCATCGTCGTTTGTAACTAAAATAAGTGGTTTTTGCATAGACAAATTATCAAGAATATAAAGCTAAGCAGTATCTGAATAAGAACGTCAAAAGCTCCATTTACTTACTAAAAGCACCTTGTTAATTTATGTTAGAACCAGCTAAACTCACTGCAATTTTGACAAACGGCTAATAAAGAAGGCTATAAGGGAAGTAATTTTGTCACATAAAACTTCAAGGCATTCTTTTTGATGTTCTTGTTTAAAAAAGAAAATTATGTTTGATCCGTTTTTATTATTAATAGGCATTGTATTCATGCTAATTGGCTTCCTGGTAAGCTCAAGGTTAAAGTCCAAGTTTGCGCATTATTCGCAGGAACGTTTATCGAGTGGTTTAAGTGGGAAAGAAGTAGCAGAACGCATGTTACGTGAGTCGGGAATTTATGACGTGAAAGTTGTATCAGTAGAAGGAGAGTTAACTGATCATTATAATCCGTTAACAAAGACCGTTAACTTAAGTAATGATGTTTATCACGGTCGGCATGTAGCGGCAGCTGCAGTTTCTGCTCACGAATGCGGACATGCTGTACAACACGCTACTGCTTATACTTGGTTAAGTATGAGAAGCAAATTAGTTCCAGCCGTGCAAATCAGTTCTACAATCATGAATTTCCTTGTAATTGGCATGGCTCTATTGGGGGCTGTAATGCCAAAGATGGGGAATACAATGCTTTTAATTTTTATAGTTCTTCAGGGTATTTTAACGCTCTTCAGTATTATAACTTTACCGGTAGAAGTAGATGCCAGTAAGCGTGCTTTAGTTTGGTTAGATTCGGCAAGAATAACATATGGAAGGGAGCATGAAGACGCAAAAGACGCATTAAAATGGGCAGCCTATACTTATTTTGTTTCCGCTTTAGCTTCCATTACTACGTTGATATACTATATTATGAGGTTTGTTGGTAATAACAGAGAAGATTAAAATTGTTATTAAAAGCTACTTCGCACGAGTGGCTTTTTTGTTATATTTGTTTAGCAAATTCAAATTATTAACATATGAAAAAGATAGTGAATACTTCAAATGCTCCTGCTCCTATAGGTCCTTATAATCAAGCCGTTATAGTTGGAGATTCAGTTTATATTTCCGGTACCATTGCTATGGATCTTCAGTCGAAACAGTTAGTTAAGGCTCATATTAAAGATGAGACCAAGCTTGTGATGGAATACATTGAAGCCATTTTAAAAGAAGCCGGCTGCACTTTTGATAACGTAGTGAAAACCACCATTTTCCTTAACGACATGAACAATTTTGTGCATGTAAATGAGGTTTATAGTTCATATTTCAAAAAGGATTTTCCGGCAAGAGCAACAATCCAGGCTCAGCGTCTTCCAAAAGATGCGAATGTTGAAATCAGCATGGAGGCTAAAATCTTTTAATTGGCGTTTTTTGACGACCAACACTAAAAATTTGGAGATTGAATTATTTTTATTATTTTTACTAACATAATAAATATCATTTCTATGAACATTTTTGTTAGTAACATCAGTTTTAAAGTTAGAGAGCAAGCTTTAAAAGAATTATTTGAGCAATACGGTGAAGTATCGAACGTACGTATCATTAAGGACAAGGAAACACGTCGCAGCAAAGGATACGGATTTGTTGAAATGCCGAATGATACTGAGGGCAATGCAGCAATTAACGGCTTAAACGGAAGCGATCACCACGAACGTAAAATCGTTGTTGCAGAAGCTAAAGGTAAAAGAGAAACTTCATCAACTGAATCAGCAGAATAAGCTATTCTTTTCACTTATACTCAAGGCCAAAACTTAAGTTTTGGCCTTTTTTGTGTTCAAAAAATAATACACCATCATTAATTTTACGTATTTAATCGAATATTTCTTACATATGTAAGAAAACATGCTAATTTTATGTAATTATAAAACGATTTAGTTATTATTGGCTTAAGTTCTAAAACTTTATTCTTCTAAAAATGTTTTGCCATATAATTAATTATAAAAATAAATTTTATAAGATTAACATGAAAACAAAGCTCATTATCATTTTATCTTTTACATGGCTCCATTTTACAACACATGCTCAGTCATTACAAAACTATACTCCAGTAAGAAACACCGGAATAACTTACCCTTCAATTAGTACTACCGGTAATGCCTTTAATACTTGGAGGAATACAGGAACCTTTCCTCAAGATGATAACCGTTCGGATTTTCAAGATATCGGTTTTGATTTTTGGTATAATGGAATTCGTTACACTAAAATTTCAGTCTCAACTAACGGATTTATAGATTTTTCAGCTTCAACAGACGACGGTGGCCCTACTGCTGATGATTTCGGTTATCAAAATACCGCTTTCACCAATTCTAATCCTGCTAATTCCACCAATCCAGCCATTGCTCCTTTCTACGATGATTTAACTGCTCAGGGTGGTGTTGATCCATTGGGAACAAGCATTAAATATTCATTAACAGGAACTGCCCCGAGCAGAACTTTTACTGTAGAATGGATTAACATGGCGGTTTACTTAAACACTACTCCCAGCTTAAATTTCCAAGTACAATTAATCGAAAATACCGGCGTAATAAAAATTAATTACGGAACCATGACGCAAGGCACACAAAATTTCTCCTACAGTATGGGCTTAAACAGCGCAACTATTAGTGCCGTACCTACACTTGCACAATTAAAAATGTTGCAAACGGTTAATGCCAATACATTTAATAATACAATTCAAAATAATTTAACCGCAATGCCGGCTGCAAATTCTCAATATGTGTTTACACCACCGGTTCCTGCAAATCCAACAGGAGGATTAAGTTTTACAGGTGTCACATCAAGTTCAATGACGCTTAACTGGACCAATTGGGCTACTAACGAAGTTGGTTATGTAATTTACAATTCCGACGATGGAGTTAATTTTAATTTTGTTACACAAACCGCTTCAAATGCTACATCAGCAAACATTACCGGCTTGTTGCCTTCTACTTCTTATCAGTGGAGAGTTTATGCTGTAACAGAAGGTTGTTTAAGCTCAGCACTTACAGGAACTCAATCTACTTTATCAAATGGTAACAAAATCTCGAATCAATCAGGCAATTGGAGTAATGCACTTATTTGGACGCCTAACGGTGTGCCTGCCGCGGGTGAGGATGTTACGATTGCAAATGGACACACTGTAACTATAAATGTTAGCGGTGCTTGTAATAACTTAACCATCGGTCAAGGATCTGCAGCAAAGCTTGAATTTGGCGGCGCAACGGCTCGCACTTTAAATGTTGGCAATAACATTACCATCAACTCTTTGGCTTCATTTAGTGTAAACGGCGGCTCAAACACAACGCATACTGTAATTGCAAAACGTAATATTATTAACAACGGTACCCTAAATTTTAATACAGATGCCAATAGTATTTGTCAAACGATTTTTAATAAAAGTGGAAGTCAAACCATAAGTGGTACCGGAACATATAGTTTCAATGCTATTACACTCGACATGGGAACAACTTCAAATAATATTTTAGAAGTAGCATCAACTAATTTTACAGCCACTGCAAATTTTCTAACCTTATCGAATGGAATCTTTAAACTTTCACAAACAAATACTTCTAATCTTACTCCGTTTACCGCCGCATCAACAATCGGACAAACATGCGGCATTTGGCTCAATTCAAACAATGCAACCATTAACACAGGTGCAGGAATTACTTTAATTGGAAAACTTACAATTACAAACGGTACAGCTAACATAGGTAACGCTGCAGACGAAGATATTTTATCCAGCGGAGGTAGTATTACCATGAATGGCGGGGCATTAAATATTGCCGGAAAATATTACAATGTTGGAATTAATAATTTATCATATTTCAGTATTAGTAATGGAACCGTGACAGTTCCATCTATCGGATCAACCAACACAAATTATGCGCCGTTTCACATCACAGGTGTTGGTTCACAATTCAATCAAACCGGAGGCTTAATAATTATTCCTCGCGAAGGCGGAGGTGGCGCACAAAATTATGGCTTTACCAACACAGGTTCTATAGGAGGAAGTGTTACTGGTGGCACGTTACAAATTGGAAGTGCAGCAACACCGGCAGGACAAACCATGATTTTAAACACAAGTTATCCTATTGGAAATTTATCGATAAACAGTGCGAATGCTACAGCTTCACTTGTAACAAGTCCGTTAACTGTAATTCGTAATGTAAATATCAATAGCGGCAGTTTGAGAACAACTACTTTAGATATTAATGTAGGCGGAAACTGGTTTGATGCAGGAACTTTTGTGCCTGGTAATGCAACTGTTAATTTTAATTCAAATTCAGCTCAAACAATTTTCAAAGCAGGAGGAGAGACGTTTAATAATCTTACGTTTTCAAATGCGGGCGTGAAAACTTTTTCAAGCGCCATCACTGCAAGCATTGCTACAATTAATTCAGGAGCGAGTGTTGATGTGGGAACTGCCAACAATCAACTTACTCTTAGAAGTCATTTCTTAAACAGCGGAACATTCAATGCGCGTAGCGGATTGGTTTTCTTTAATGGCACAACTTCACAAAGCATTGGGGGAACAAGCACAACTAATTTTTTCGATATCACATTAAATAATAATGCGGGAGCAATTTTAAATAATTCTGAAAATCTTATTGGAACTTTAACGCTCAACAATGGTACTTTCAACACCAATGCGCAAGTATTTACGATGGTGTCTACTGCAACCAACACCGCACGCATTGCGCAAATAACAGGTTCAGGAAACATTATCGGCAATGTTACCGTACAACGGTTTGCACCCGGAGGCTTTACCGGCTGGACTTTATTAGGAACTCCTATTACATCAGCCCTGACCTATCAAGATTGGGATGACGATATTTATATTAGTTGCCCGACTTGTCCGGATGGTAGCGCAGCAGGATTCCTTTCTATTTACACCTATGATGAAACATTTACCGGGCTTTATGATAATCCCGCATCCTACATTCCACTCACAGGAATTACGGATCCTATCACACCGAACACTGGTTATTGGGTGTATCTTGGAACAGGTTCCGTTAGCACTACCAACATCACACTAGATGTAACAGGAACAGTTGGAAAATTTAACACACCTATTCCATTGAAATATACGAATACAGGTTCCCCTGCTGATGATGGTTGGAATTTAATTACCAATCCTTACCCTTCTCCAGTTCGCTGGAGTTTATTAAAAGGTGCAACCGCCAATTTAGATAATGCTATTTATGCGTATAACCCGGATCTTAATGCCGGCTCAGGTGCACATGCAACTTACGTAAACAACATTAGCAGTCCTGCCGTTGGTGCAGGAGGAATTGGTGATACTATTCCTATGGGCCAGGGCTTTTACGTACACGTAACAGGTGCTAGTACAATTACAGCGCAAGAAACAAATAAAGTTGGAGGTAATCCCACTTTCTTAAAAGTAAATCAAAGCGCAAGTGTTGCAAGCAGTATGCCTTTATTACGTCTCCATTTAAAAAGCGTAATGGGACATGATGATGAAACCGTACTTTATTTACAGAGTGGTGCCAACGATTCTTTTGATGATAGTTATGATGCTTACAAAATGCGCGGACAAGACCCTTACGCGCCTACACTTGCTCTTGAAAAAAACAATGTTCAGTTTCAAATTAATGGTGTTGCTCCTATTACCGGGAACTTCAGTATGCCACTAAAAGCACTAACCGGGTACAGCGGAACTTACACTATAAGTCCTGAAAATATTTCTTCTTTCCCTGCTGGGGCTTGCATTAATTTGTATGATGTGTTCACGAACACTACTACCAATTTAAAAACTAATAGTTATGTATTTACATTAGCTGACACAACGACTGTGGCTCGTTTCCGATTGAACATTACAATGAATCCGCTCACAATAAACAGTAATGTTAATCAACCAAATTGTGCAGCGCCAACATCCGGTGAAATTATCGCACAAGGTGCAAATAGTGGTCCTTGGAATTATTATTGGAAAAACTCCATCGGCAACACCATACAAACTTCTTTAAATAAATCGACTGCCGATACTTTAAAAAATTTATCCGGTAGCACTTTCACAGTTGAAGTAAATACAGTTGGTATGTGCGATAACAACACAACTGGCTTTGCTATTAATAATATTATGCTTCCTGTTTCACAATTTATGTGTGAAGACACAACTTACATAAGCGCAGGTGCTTTAATTAATTGTACTAACACTTCTTCGAGCGCAAGTTCATATTATTGGGATTTTGGTGATGGATTAGGATTTTCTTCTGCGATGAATCCTACCTATAACTATTCTTCACCCGGTATTTATACAGTTACTTTAATTAGCACCAGCAGTACGGGATGTAATGATACAACCACACAAATTGTTGTTGTGAGCAATGCCATTACTACAGGCATAAACAATTTAGCTAATGCATCCGGCTTACTCATCAAAACAATTCGTACGAATGAGTTCGTGTTAGAGAAAAATCTTGATGTAGAAAAAGAATGCAGCTTTACACTCTATGATGAATTGGGAAGATTATTAATCAATTACGGAAAAATCACCACTCGGAAAATTTACTTACCACTCGATTTAAAGGAATACAGCCACGGAATTTATTTCCTACATATATCGATTAACGGAGAGTCGGAAGTAATTAAATTACCCGTACAATAGGAGAATAACCCTTTAATAGTCTGTATTTTATCGATTTGGAGAGGGAATTTGGCATTTTTATGCTTAAATTTAATTCCCTTTTCCGTTTAATTGATACCTAAAGAAACCATAGACAAAATTATTGATGCTGCTCGCGTTGAAGAAGTAGTTGGTGATTTTATCACCCTCAAAAAACGCGGCGCTAATTACCTTGGTTTATGTCCGTTTCATGGAGAAAAAACGCCTTC
>CAYQDP010000061.1:0-10487 GCA_964416235.1 uncultured Flavobacteriaceae bacterium
ATGTTTTTATTTACGGTAATATCAGCTTCACCTAAGGCTTTCTCTGCTTCTTTACCGGTAATGTTTTTGTTACGTAAATCTATTAGCATACAGTGGTTGTCAGTTCCGCCCGAAATAATTTTGTAGCCTTTATCAACCAAAGCCTTCGCCATGGTTTGTGCATTTTTAATCACCTGAACACAATAGTGCATGTAGTCGTCACTTAATGCTTCGCCATACGCTACAGCCTTCGCTGCAATAACATGTTCAAGCGGACCGCCCTGTGTGCCCGGGAAGACAGCAGCATCTAAAACAGCACTCATCATTTTTGTTTCGCCTTTAGGAGTTTTTTCTCCCCACGGATTTTCAAAATCTTTACCCATCATAATCATGCCTCCGCGTGGTCCGCGCAAAGTTTTATGAGTAGTAGTGGTTACGATATGACAATGCGGCATAGGATCATTTAAAATTCCTTTAGCGATTAAACCTGATGGATGCGAAATGTCGGCTAGCAATAAAGCACCAACGCTATCGGCAATTTTACGTAAACGTTCATAATCCCAATCACGTGAATAAGCAGAAGCACCGCAAATAATTAATTTAGGTTTTTCTTGCTTCGCAGTAGCTTCAACAACATCGTAGTTAATTCGTCCGGTTTTTTCTTCAACGCCATAAAAAGTGGGGCGGTAAAGCTTTCCTGAAAAATTCACCGGCGACCCGTGGGTAAGGTGACCACCGTGAGAAAGATTAAATCCAAGAATAGTATCGCCTGGTTTTAAGCAAGCGAGCATAACAGCCGCATTGGCTTGTGCACCTGAGTGAGGTTGTACATTGGCCCATTCGGCACCAAATAATTTTTTCGCACGATCGATAGCTAACTGCTCAACTTTATCTACAACTTCACAGCCGCCATAATAACGTTTGTTAGGTAAACCTTCAGCATATTTATTCGTAAGTACACTGCCCATCGCTTTCATCACCTGATTACTTACGTAATTTTCGCTGGCAATTAATTCAATTCCGCGAGTTTGGCGGTCTTGTTCTTCCTTTATTAGCTTGAAAATAATGTTGTCTTTTTGCATAAAAATTATTTTTGGTTGAGATTAAGTTTTGCGGTGGCGATAAAAAACAATGCAGGCAGAGGTGATTGTGCGATACCCATCAGCCAGCGGCTTACGGAGTATTCATCACTATCTAACTTTACAACTACAAAGTACGACCACAGCATTAAAACCGTGCTTAAAAGTAATAATACTAAATAAGAATACGTAAACCAGCGTAATAATTTTTTATCATTGGTGTAATATTTAATGCACTGATAAGACAGGATGTAGAACGCAAAGACGAAAAGTAGGGTAAAAATGTATTTTGAGTAGTAGACTGTCTTATACGGGAGTTTTAGAAAAAATTCAAAATCGGGTCTTACAGGAATGGTGGTTTCTCCGTTGTATTGCAGGTACATTACGTTGTTTAGATTAAGAAAGAAATAATCGCGGTAAAAGCCTAATAAACCAAAAAGAAGGCCAAAGCAAATAAACATCCAATACTTATTAAACTTCATTGCTTGTTTTATTTGCGAATTTATTAACCCAAATTATCCAAAGCAGAAAGATCAAGCCGTACACCAAGAATGTAAAGGTGTAGGTGTGATTAAAATCTAACCAATTCGGATGATAAAATGCAATTAATGCAAGAGCCATAACACGAAGAATATTTATGACGTGAATAGTAAAAATCCCAAGAGGAACATACCATAATTTACTTTTTTGGTGACCCGGATAGGCAAGAATGAATACAGCAAAAAGAAAGAATAAGGTCACGGCATTACAGGCAGCGCCAACCCAAACGCCTTCTGATCCGTCGATTCCTACACTTTGAAATTCTGTATCGCCTAGAACTTTAAAAGTTTTATATCCCAAAAGATGTAATAGAGCATCACTCCAGTTAATGATAACACGAATAAAAGCTTGGTCGAGATTGGTATATTTTTTTATTACAAACTCGTAGAAAAAATACAAGATTGTATAAGTCAGAGACGATAGAAAGAGGAATTTTAAAAATCGATTTTGTTTAAGAGCAGTAAGCATTATTATATAAATGCCCGAAGGCTTCTATTACGCGATTTCAGAAGCTTTTTTCTTTTTATCGTGAAGCTTTTTTGCTCCATAGGCAGCGCCTGCAATAATTAATGCACTAATTCCGCCATCAATAGGAATACAAGGAGGAGGCCAACAAGGCGGCTTTGTAGCTGGCGGTGGCGGAGGCGCCGAAAGCAGTGATTGACTGCCAGTTACAATAAAAATAAGTAATAAAGTGTAAGCTAAACGTTTCATTTTTAACGCAATGGGCATAAAGATAATAGAAAAATAGAGCAAAAGCAAAAGAATTTATCGTTTAAATTCAACTATCTTTGCTTAGCATCATTTGTGGAAACCAAAAAACAATCCATAATTACAGAGAAGGATCTCAACCTATTATGGCGTATCGTTAAAGCTAACTGGTACATTCCTGTATTAATTATTCCTCTTTTCTATTTGGCAGGATATTTTTATGCCTACAAACAAATTGATGTATACGAGGCGCAAACTCAACTTCTTTTAAATAAGAACGATGAGTATACAAGCGGAAATGTTGTAACTGATGCCGGAGCCATGTATATTGATAATGCCAATGAAATGAAAGTAATTGGTTCGTACGATATTATGCAGGAGACCATGCGTAGGTTGCGCAATCGTTTGCAGGTTTCGTATTATATCGTTGGGCGCGTAAGGGTTACAGAGCAGTTTAGCGGTCTGCCATTTGAAGTGAAGGTGTCTAATATTAATCCGGCATGGTATGAAGTGCCTCTGGGTATCCGAATAATTGATTACGATAACTATGAAATTACCTTCACAGACATAAACACACCACCTGTTAAAGGTAAGTTTGATAAAGAGCTGATTAATGTCGATTTTAATTTAACCATAAACCGAACCCCATACTTAGACAAAGAACTCGTTAGTAGCATGAAGGCTACCAATTATCAAATCGTCATTCATTCTATTGAATGGTTAATTGGAAATTTTCAGGCAGGAATGTCGGTTAATAATCCTGAATACACCAATATTCTTGAAATTAAAATGAAGGATATAATACCTGAACGCGCAATTCTTGTATTGGATACTTTAAATCAAGTTTATACTGAGAACACACTTAAATCAAAAATAGAATTAAATGAAAAAACTATTGTTTATATCGATAAACAATTAGATGAAATAAGCTTCAATTTAAAGAATATTGAAGACACCATGCAGAATTACAAAAGCAGAAAAAACATTTTGGATTTGGAATGGGAACGCGACGACTATTTTAAAAAACTATCCGAATTAGACAGGCAAAGAAATCAATATAATTTCGAAATTGATGCGTTAAATGATTTGGAAAAGTATATTATCGAAGATAAGGACCCTCAGTTTTTACCTCCAAATGTTTTTGTAATTGAAAGAGAAGGTTTCATGAAAGAAGCTACTAAGGAATTATATTTAAAACAGCTTGAATTAAACAGAACTTACAACATCGCTAAAGATAATTATCCGGGTGTAAATGATTTAAAGCAAACCATTAATAAACTAAAACAAGATTTATTGGTGTATATCAATAATGCCAAAAAAGCCACATCCAAAATGATAGAGAATGTTAATTTTCAAATCTCAAGTTACATTGGTGATGTAAAAAGTATTCCTAGCAAACAAAGAGACATATTAAGTATTCAAAGAAAAGTAAATGTTAGCGAACAACTTTATAATTTCTTGTTGGAGAGAAGAGCAAATACGCGTATTGCCCGTGCCAGTATCGTACCTAACGTAAAGATAATTGAGCAACCAAGAAATATGTGGATTGTTGAGCCCGATAAGAAAAAAATAATCAACAGTTTAATTTCAATGGGTTTAGGTTTGGCAGCCTTAATAATTGTTTTACGTGCATTCTTCTTCTCAAAAATTAAAACGGTTAATCACTTAAAGGAACTTACCGAATTGCCTGTAATAGGCGTGTTACCGCTAATAAAAATGAGTAACGATAAGGGAATCGCCGTTGATGAGCAACCAAATTCAAAAATTAGTGAGGCTTTCCGGAATTTGCGAACGAATTTGCAGTACGCAAATATCGACGCGCAGGCTCGCTCGTTTTTAGTGACGTCTTATTCTCCTGGTGAAGGAAAAACATTTTCTTCCGTGAATCTTGCAACGGTGTTAGCAAAGACAGGAAAAAGTGTTGTTATACTTGAGTTAGATTTGCACAAGCCAAGAGTTTTTAAATCCTTTGGAACACAACCTACAAAGGGAATCAGCACTTATCTCGCAGGAATAAATTCTATTGAAGAAATTGAAGATAAAACTATCATTGAAAACCTGACCTGTATTTTTGCCGGACCAATTCCTCCTAATCCGTCTGAGTTAGTTTTATCTGAAAAACTGAAAGAGCTGATTTACTATTGTAAATCTAAGTACGATTACGTTATTATTGATACTCCACCTGCCGGCTTATTATCAGACTCCATTTATTTAATGCAATTCGTGGACGCATCTCTATTTGTGTTAAATACCAAATTTGCCACTAAAAAGGTTGTAAACTTCGTTCAGCAATTGGTGGTTAATAATAATATCTCAAATATGTTTTTAATCTTAAACGGAGTAAGAAGTTTATCCGGAAAATACTATTATAAGGGATATGGTTATACCTATGGCTATGGGTACGGTTATGGCTATGGATACGGTTATGGAAAAGGAAAAGACGGTTCCTATAGAAATAAGTAAACATGCTTTTAATTATTGATTACGGTTTAGGCAATCTTGTTTCAGTTAAGAATATGTTCAAGAAATTGGGCGTTGATGCTGAAATCTCAGATGACATTTCTAAAATTAATACTGCTACAAAATTAATTCTACCGGGTGTAGGAGCTTTTGACAATGGAATGAATTTAATTAAAAGTAAGGGCTTACAAGACGTTTTAAATAAGCGTGTTCTTGTTGACCAAACACCAATACTGGGAATTTGTTTAGGGATGCAATTATTAACCAAAAGCAGCGAAGAAGGAAACGAGAAAGGATTAGGCTGGATAGACGCAGAAACTGTTAAGTTCACTTTTAGCGATAAAAAGTTGAAAATTCCTCATATGGGTTGGGACTATGTAAGCGTGAAGAGAGAAAATAAATTAATTGATAAAAAGCCGGGTCAGAGATTTTATTTTGTTCATTCTTATTTCGTGAAATGCAATAATCAAAACGATATTATTGCCAGTTGTAATTATGGCAATGAGTTTACCTGTATGTTTAATCATGAAAACATTTATGGTGCTCAATTTCATCCCGAGAAAAGTCTACGATTTGGTATGGAAGTATTATATAACTTTTCAAAATTGTAAGAATGGCACTTAAACGAATAATGCCTTGCTTATTGTATGACGGAAAGGGACTTGTTAAAACCATCAAGTTTAAAAATCCATCTTATGTAGGCGACCCTATTAATGCCATAAAGATTTTTAATGAGAAGGAAGTGGATGAGTTAATCCTCATTGATATTAATGCTTCAAAAGAAAAAAGAAAAATAAATATCTCAAAAATTGCCGATTTTGCCGGCGAATGCTTTATGCCATTCGCTTATGGAGGAGGGGTAAAAACCGTTAGTGAATTTTATGAGTTGTACAAGAATGGTGTGGAGAAAGTTATTGTAAATTCTTTGGTGTTTGAAAATCCTTCTATTGTTAAAGAAGCAGTTGTTAAATACGGTTCACAAGCAGTTGTAGCATGTCTTGATTTTAAGAAAAATCTTTTTGGCAAAAAAAGTGTATACTCCTATAACGGAAATTCAGTTAAATATTCGCCGCAAGATTTTATAAAATATTTAGAGCAAGATTTAGGTGTAGGAGAGTTGTTCTTACAAAACGTAGATGCTGAAGGAACTTGGGACGGATTCGATTATGAGTTTGTAAAACAAATGGTAGATTATTCCAGTTTACCGGTAATTGCATCAGGTGGAGCCGGCAATGTAGACCACCTTATTAAAATATTATATGAATCAGGTGCAAATGCCGCTGCAATCGGGAGCATGGCCGTTTATTCTAAAAAGGGAATGGGTGTACTAATAAATTTTCCGAAAAGAGCAGAGGTTATTAGAGAATAATTCTGATTATCAAAAAGTTAAGTCCAAACACAGTATTTCGTTTTTTCTGAGTTAAAGTCCTGTATTAAAGCAATATAACTTGCTTTTTAATTGTAAATTGAGTAATATTGTTACTCAATAATGATTGAAACACTCATATCTTCCAAAACCAGAATCAAGTTGTTAATGAAATTTTTCCTTAACAGCAAAAACACTGCTTATCTGCGGAACCTGGAAGAAGAGTTCGGAGAATCAACAAATGGTATTCGTTTGGAATTAAATAAGTTTGAAAAAGCAGGCTTTCTTGAGTCACACGCTGAAGGAAACAAAAAAATTTTTAAAGCAAATACCGAACACCCACTATTTAATGAAATCAACAGCATCGTTCGTAAGATGACTGGTCTTGAATACGTGGTTGATTATATCGTGCAAAGAATCGGTGATTTGGAGAAAGTTTATTTGGTAGGAAAGTTATCAAAAGGACAGGATGGAAACATTATTGACTTAGTACTCGTTGGGAATGACTTAAATAAAGCATTTTTGATAGAGCAAATAGAGAAAGCAGAGAAGAAGATTAATAAGAAAATCAGGTACGTTCACTTTAAGGTGGATGAATTTGATTTGAATAAAATAAAAGAGCCAGGCATGCATCCACTTCTACTTTGGAAAAAGGAGAAGTAAATGCAACTATTAAATCACAAACTCTTTTTAGTTACACAATGTGACTGAAGGGGCGGAGCCATGAAAGTTAACATACAAATAAAAGAAACTGAAACTCAAAAGGTATGGAGGGCTATGTATGTATCTTCCCGACAAGAGAAAAAGGTTGCAGAGCTGTTGCAGAAGAAGGGAATTGAGTCGTATGTTCCATTAGTAAAGACAATGCGGCAATGGAGCGACCGTAAGAAGTTGGTAGAATTCCCTCTATTAAATGGATATGTATTTGCACATCTGAATTTATTGGAACAGGAAAGAGCTATTCAAACCAAAGGTGTTGTTAATTACGTGCGTATAGAAGGAAAAATTGCAACGGTACGCGACAAAGAGATTGAACAATTAAAACAGTTGGTTGAGTTAGGATATCAAATTGAAGCATCCGGCATTCAAAGAAACTATAAGGAAGGCGATAAAGTAAAAATTAATTCTGGCGCCTTAAAAAATCTGGAAGGATATGTGTTGGAAAACAAAGAAGGAAGATACATCGAAGTAGTGCTCGAAAGTATTGGTCAAGCTATACGTGTTAAATTACCTGAAGAATTATTAATACCAATTAAGAAATGAGTCAAGAAAAAGATTGGGATTTGATAATTAAGCCGCAAACCAAATGGTATCAATTGGATTTAAAATCTATTTGGGACTATCGCGATCTTTTAATGTTGTTGGTTCGTCGCGATTTTGTTTCAGTGTATAAGCAAACTATTTTGGGACCCATTTGGTTCTTCATCCAAACATTAACAACTTCAATAACATTTACTTTTATATTCAGTAGCATAGCTAATATTAGCACTGATGGAAATCCCGCAATTTTATTTTATCTGTGTGGTACAACCATTTGGACTTACTTCGCCGACTGTTTGAACAAAACATCTAATACATTTGTAGCTAATTCCGGTGTATTTGGTAAAGTTTATTTTCCGCGATTAATTATTCCTTTATCGGTTTTAGTTTCAAATCTTATAAAATTCGGCATTCAATTCTTAGTCTTTTTAGCAGTATGGTTTTATTTTCTGTCCAGTGAGAATGCAGTACATCCGCAATGGCAACTTTTTTGGTTACTTCCTCTATTAGTTTTAATGATGGCAGGACTTGGCCTAGGATTCGGTATCCTTATTTCTTCTTTAACCACTAAGTATCGCGATCTGACATTTCTGGTTGGTTTCGGTGTACAATTACTCATGTATGGAAGCTCTGTTGTTATCCCAATTTCATCCATGTCGGAAAAAGTAAGATTCATCATGCTGCTTAATCCGCTTACATCAATAATTGAAACATTTAAATATATTTTTCTTGGTAGTGGTTTTCATGATTTAAATTGGTTGGCCTATAGTTTTATTGTTATGTCACTGGTATTAATTATAGCTGTGATAACGTTTAACAAAGTCGAGAAATCATTTATGGATACGGTGTAGTATGGCGGATGTAGTTATTAAAATAGAAAATGTAGGAAAACAATATCATTTGGGTGAGGTTGGTACTGGCACTATTTCGAATGATTTAAACAGATGGTGGTATAAAGTAAGAGGGAAAGAAGATCCTTATTTGAAAGTTGGTGAGACGAATGACAGAACAAAAAAAGGAATTAGTGAAATTGTATGGGCACTTAAGAATATTAATTTCGAAGTAAAGCAAGGAGAGGTACTTGGTATCATTGGAAGAAACGGCGCAGGTAAATCAACATTATTAAAGATATTGTCACGTGTTACTAAACCTACCATTGGTGAAATTAAAGTAAAAGGACGGATAGCAAGTTTACTTGAGGTAGGAACCGGTTTTCATCCTGAGTTAACAGGACGGGAAAATATTTTCTTAAATGGTGCTATACTTGGCATGACCAAGCATGAAATAAAAAGAAAGTTTGATGAAATAGTTGATTTCAGTGGTGTGGAAAGATATATCGATACGCCTGTAAAAAGATATAGTAGTGGGATGTATGTACGTTTAGCTTTTGCTGTTGCCGCGCATCTTGAACCTGAAATATTAATAGTTGATGAAGTATTGGCAGTTGGTGATGCGGAGTTTCAGAAAAAGTGTTTAGGTAAAATGAAGGATGTAAGCGGACAAGGAAGAACCGTTTTATTCGTAAGTCATAACATGACGGCCGTAAAAACTTTATGCGATAGAGGAGTTGTTTTGTCTAATGGTACACTTTCATTTAATGGAACCAGTGATGATGCAATTACCGAATATTTTAAGCTGAATAAATCCAGCGAATTGATTACTTCTAAACTTTATTCAGAAGAAGAAGCTCCAAAAGGCGATTACGTTAAACTTTTAGAATACGCTTTAAAAAATCAAAACGGAGAAATTATAAATTCCTTTAATGTTTATGAAAAGGTCTTTATTGAAGTAACATATCAAGTAGAACGTGAAGGCGCAAAACATTATCCCAATTTACATTTTATGAATGATCAGGAACAATATGTTTTTGTTTTTTCAGCAAATGACGGAGATGTAGCCGAAAGTCCGGGGATATATAAAACAGTATTTACTTTAAATCCTTATACTTTTAATAATGGAATGTTCACGGTTGGTATAGCTATCACAACTTATCCCGGTACCAATGTTCAAATGTTTATCAATCCGGCCATTACTTTTAAAGTAGAGGAATTGGATTTAAATCTAAGAAATCACCCTTATACCGGACCATTGCCGGGCGATTCAAGGCCGCAATTACCGTATAAAACAATAAAACTTTAAAGTATGAAAGTTGTAATTTTTGCAGGAGGTGTAGGCTCCAGAATTTCTGAGGAATCGCACTTAAAACCAAAACCCATGATTGAAATTGGTGGAAAACCAATTTTATGGCATATCCTAAAAATTTATGAGAGCCAAGGCTTCAATGATTTTATTATTTGCCTTGGATACAAGGGTTATATGATTAAGGAGTATTTCATGAATTATTATCTACATAATTCAGATATTACCATTGATATCAATAAAAATAAGGTGGAAGTTTTACAAACAAAAACCGAATCGTTTAAAGTAACCTTAGTAGATACAGGTTTGTCTACAAAAACAGCCGGACGATTAAAGCGCATACAAAAGCATTTAAATAATGAGCCTTTTATGCTTACATACGGTGATGGAGTAGCAGACATAAACATCAAGCAATTGATTGAAGCGCACAAGAAAGGCGGCAAGGCGGCAACCGTTACAGCGATTCAACCTGCGGGTCGTTTCGGATCGTTGGACATAGATAATGCTTCTAATAAAGTAAATAAATTTATGGAGAAGCCTAAAGGTGATGGATTCTGGATTAATGGCGGCTTTTTTGTTTTGGAACCTGAGATATTTAATTATCTACCCGAAAATTCGGATGATATCATGTGGGAAGATGATCCACTCGATGCATTAACAAAAGCAAATCAGCTTACTGCATATAAACATACCGGCTTTTGGAAATGTATGGATGCCATGCGCGACAGAGTTGAGCTTGAAGAAATGTGGGATAACAATAATGCTAAATGGAAAATCTGGAAGTAACTAAGCTTTTTGGTTCAGCCTATAAGGGAAAAACTGTTTTAGTAACAGGAGATACAGGCTTTAAAGGCACTTGGCTATGTTACTGGTTAATTAAAATGGGAGCCAAAGTTATCGGTTACTCTATTGATGATATCACACACCCTTCACATCATAAACTATTAAAAATA
>CAYQDP010000062.1:0-10316 GCA_964416235.1 uncultured Flavobacteriaceae bacterium
TCGTTACCCGCCTGAAAAACAGTTTCTAAATCTTTATCCGATAAACCAAAGTTCTCTAACGCTAATGTTGGTTCATATGTACGGCGTTGGCGAACAGGATTCGTTTTGGTAAATAAATGTCCGCGCTGACGGTAACCTGCAATTAAACCAATCACCTTAAATTCCTTTGCTACATTTTCAGGAATTCCACCACCATCATCATACGATGTGCGCGCAAATTCAAATCCTTTAAAAAAATCCCTCCACGAAGCATCAACCGAATTGGGGTCTTGTAAATATTGATTGAATAATGATTCAATCGCATTTACATCACTGGTACCTACATAAGAAAACTTGTCCATTTTATTCTTTTAATGTAAGCGTCAAATTTAAGAATAATAATCGGAATGGGAAGCTTCAAGAAAGTAATAAAATAACTGATATTTAATCACTTAGCAAGTATTTACGAAGTGTTAATTGCTAGAAGCAATTGGCCGGGATTTTTATGAATCTCGAATTAGGCAACGCAATTGCAATGCCGGTATTTTATCATCTGCTAACGGGTATCAAAAAATAAGAAAGCACTGCGTTAATTTTCCAGCTTTTTATGATTAAATCCGATTTTGATGCCGATGTTGGTGTAAAAATAATATTTATGCTCAGAATAGCTAAAAGGAGTATCGTGCTTATAGAAAGTTTTATTGCTATTAAACCCTTTTAAATAACCCTCTTGGAAACCATATTCCTTATAATCCAACCTTGCATCAGTAATTCCCATGGCTAAATAAGTCTCGAACATAAGTTGACTAATATTAAACCTATAACCATAAGATACGCCGTAACTGAACCCATAACCCTTCGCATCCCGCAAATAGTACATTATTACCGGATCATTATATTCTTGAATCATACCTCTGTTGTAAAATAAATTTTCTACTGTAAAAAATGGTGCAATGTAATTCAGCTTCTTTAGTTTAAATTTCGGCGTAACTTTTAATCCATAACCTTTAAAGTGGTTATAATCCCATTGCTGAATCACGTTTTTTAGAGCTCCTCCCTGATAAAGTCCGAAAACAGAGACATCAAAACTCAGCCACTTCTTAGCCTGGTATTGATAGCCAATCCCATACTCACGAATTATATCGAAGTAAGCGTAAAAGGTATGTTTATACATTGATGGCGGATTTTTATCACGTGTATAAGCCAACTTAAAGCCTATCATCAATATTACAATCCCGATAACTTTAGAATGTATAGATCTACGCATGTAAAACAGAAATTAGGATAAAAATAATAATAATTAACCTTAGTTATGAATTTCACTTTCCCTGAGTTTAGTTTTTTAATTACATTTGCCCTGTGAGAAAATTGTTTACTATACTGTTTATCATTTGCGCTTCTTTTTCATTCGCGCAGGAAAATCCACATTCCGATCAATTGCAAACACAGCTGAAAGTTAAACAGCTGATGGAAAAAAAAGCTACTTATAATAAACTCAATAGTGGCGAATACGATGGTTACAGAATAAAAATTCACTTCGGAACAGACAGAGTAAAAGCCAGAGAAGTAAAAACCAAGTTTGCACAAAAATTTACTGATTATACGCCTTACGAAGACTACGACCAACCCAATTTTATTATAACTGTTGGCGATTTTAGAACAAAACTTGAAGCTTTTGAAGCTTTGAAAAAAATTCAGATTGAGTTTCCGAATGGATTTATTGTTAAAAGCAAAATTCGTCCGATGAAAGTGTAATAATAGCATGAGAATTTACGGCGGAATGTTTATAGGAATTGTTTTCCTAATTTGGTTAGCTTACCATTTAATAATAAAACGTGACTTAAAACAGCAAATGACTGCTCTTTATGTTTATGGTTCATTTGTATTAGTCTGGGGATTGATTTACCTTTTCATGTGTCTCTGATACTTTTACTTATTCGCACTGATGCAATAATTTTTCTTATTTTTATGCCTATTCCTAATGAAAGTTAGCATTATAGGCGCAGGCATGTCGGGTTTAACTGCAGGTTGTTATTTGCAGATGAACGGATTTGAAACCGAAATTTTCGAGAAGCATTCTATTCCCGGTGGTTTATGCACCAGCTGGCACAAAAACGGATACACTATAGACGGCTGTATACATTGGATTTTGGGAAGTGATGAAGGAAGTTCCTTTCATAAAATGTGGATGGAAATCCTCGACATGAAAAAAGTAGAATTCGTAAATCACGACATACGCATTGAAGTTGAAGTAAAAAACAAAGATAAATACGGGAGTAATGTTTTTAAATTGTATACCGATTTAAACAGACTTCACGAATATTTACTGGATTTATCACCTGAAGATAAAAAGCCAATTGATGAACTCATAAAATCCATGCGTGTGATGCAAAAATTTGATTTGCCTCCAATCATGGATGATTTACCGTTTTTTCAAAACATGGTACGTGGTATTAAAATGACACGCTATCTGGAATTTGTTTGGTGGTTTTTGAAATTAAAAAACGAAACCAATTATACTTTCGCGAAAAAACTAAAAAATCCATTTCTACGGGAGAGTTTTGAATTACTATACGACGGGAATGAGGTAAATATTTTGGTTATTACCATGCCTCTTTCAGTGTTCGATAAAAAAAGTGCGGGTTATCCGGTTGGCGGCTCATTAGAATTTGCAAAAAAAATTGAGCAAGCTTATTTAAAATTAGGAGGGAAAATACATTACAAAACACCGGTTAAAAAAATAATTGTTGAAGACAATACCGCGAAAGGCTTACTGGTTCGCAACGATGTTGTTCATCAATCTGATATTATTTTATCCGCCGCCGATTGGAATTTCAGCGTGTTTAATTTATTGGATGGAAAATATGTGAATGATAAAATAATTCAGTTGCGTGATTTAAAAAAACTTGAAGTGTTTTATTCGATTGTTCACTTAGGTTTCGGAATTAATGCTGATTTAAAAGACCATCCGCACTTTTCCCGTTTCCCATTAAAAGAAGATTTAATTCTACCCGATGGCACGAAGTACGACAGATTGGAAGTACACATTTACAATTATGATCGTACAATGGCTCCCGAAGGAAAAACATCAGTAGTTGTGAGTTTTTATACTAAAAATGGTGATTGGTGGATAGATTTAAGAAAGAACGACCGTCCGAAATACAGAGAGATAAAAAAAGAATTCACTCAAAAAATAATCGACCTGCTTGATGAACGATTAGGAGGCATTAAAGACAAACTAGAGATGAGCGATATGGCTACACCGGCTACTGTTTATCGTTATACTAATAACTGGAAAGGCAGCACTCAAGGATGGCTTCCCGGCAAAAATTTATTATCTCCAAGTCCTGTTGATTTTACCTTGCCCGGACTAAAAAACTTTTATTACAGCAGCCACTGGAATCAACCCGGTGGCGGATTGCCCATCGCTATAAAAACCGGTCGCGATGTAACCAAATTCATCTGCAAAACTATAGGAAAGAAATTCGCTACTACGACGCATTTGCGCAAGGATTAAGCTTTATTTATTCGTAAATTTGGCTATGCTTAAAAAGCTGGGGCGCATATTATTTCGTACTTTTTTGGTGTTTTTACTATTATTGATTGGCTTTGTCATTTATTTCATCATTGCCATTCAAATTAGTGAGCCTGAAATTGCAGACAAATCAGCCCTTAAAAAAGAGCGTACACAATACGGAGATAACTTTTATAAAATTGACAACAATTTTCTTAAAAAGAACCGTGATGGCTTGTGGGAGTTGTATGTAGAAGGCGATGGTTTTGAAAGAGGGGCAGCTAACGGTCATCTCACCAAGGAAATTGCCAATTATCAGGAAGAAGCGTTCTTTAAGCAAATACAATTATTAATTCCCGATTTAAACTATCTTAAATTTTTAAAATATTTTGTTGCTTATTTTAACCGTCACTTACCTGATCACATTACCGACGAATACAAAGAAGAAATTTACGGCATTTCTCGTTTTGCCTCTGATAAGTATGATTTTGTTGGTCCAAAATACCACCGGATTTTAAATTATCACGGTGCACATGACATTGGTCATGCACTACAAGATAAAAACATGACGGTAGGATGCACCTCGTTTGGCGTGTGGAATAACAAAAGTGAAGATGGAGAATTACTGCTTGCAAGAAATTTTGATTTTTATAGTGGTGATGAATTTGCGGAAAATAAAATCATTCAGTTTACGAATCCAAAAAGAGGTTACAAGTTTGCAACAATTACCTGGGCCGGATTTATTGGTGCTGCTAGCGGCATGAATGACCAGGGAATTACCGTTACTATTAACGCAGCCAAAAGCTCCATTCCAACCGATGCTGCAACACCGATTGCTTTGCTTGCAAGGGAAATATTACAATTTTCAAAAAACATTAATGAAGCTATTGAAATCGCAAAGAAAAGAGATGTATTTGTTTCAGAGAGTATTTTAATCGGAAGCGCGAACGACAACAAAGCCATCATCATTGAAAAAACACCAAACGGAATGGATGTTTATGAAACAGGGGCTGACGAAATTTTATGTTCCAATCATTATCAGGGTAAAAAATTTGCTTTCGAGTATACTAATTTGAAAAATCAAATCGAAAGTTCTTCACTCTATAGAAAAGTAAGATTAAAGCAATTATTACAAAATCAAAAAAAGGTAAATTACCGGGAGGCAGCAAATATTCTTCGTAATCAAAACGGCATTAATGAAAAAATCATTGGCTTAGGAAATGAAAAAGCTATAAATCAATTAATCGCGCATCACGGTGTTATTTTTAAGCCCAAAAGCCGACTCATGTGGGTTTCCGTTAATCCGTATCAATGTGGGAAATTTCTCTGTTACAACTTAAACGAAGTGTTTAATAAGGTAAAAGATGTAGACTCAAAAACTGAGCTCTTCATCGATTCATTAACAATTCCGTCTGATCCTTTCATTTATTCAAGTTCATATCAGGCTTACAAAAAGTTCAAAAATCTAAAATCATACATCCAATTTATCACGAAGGCGCCAGGTCATTTGTATCTTAAATCTAAGTTTGAAAATGCTTTTATCGAGAGTAATTCCAAAAGTTATTTCACTTATCAGATTTTAGGTGATTATTACAAATCCAGATTCAACTATCAGACAGCGTTTGATTACTATAAAAAAGCATTGGTATTCGAAATTGCCACACAAAAAGAAGAAAATCAAATTAAGAAAGACCTTATTTACTGTTTTAACAGAATAAAATAGGATTGTTAATTGATTTTTAAGAGATTCTCCTTATTGAATTTAATATTTTCTTATCTTTTCAGTATTAAATTCTTAATGCATGAAACATCTCTACAAAAAACTATTAACAGCTGCTGCACTTAGTGTTCTTGCTGTTAGCACTTCTAAAGCACAGGCATTTCCTGAATCTTTTGAAGGTGCCACCTTCCCGCCAACAGGCTGGGCTATGTTTGATAATGGAATCGGAACCGTTGAAAGTTGGTCAAGCTCAACTTTTACCGCGCAAGCCGGAACACAATCAGCCTATATTCAATACGAAAACGTAACAACCGGTATTGCTGAAGATTGGTTAGTAAGTCCTACTGTTGCAATTACACCAACAGCAAACGTACTTTCTTTTTGGGAGCGTGAAACCTATACCGCAAACTGGGGAAGCGTTTACAAAATATTAGTCTCAACCAGTTCGCAAACAAACATTGCAACATTTACAACGGTTGTTACCTATACTGAAACAATGACCAACCCATTAAATTTCAGAAATCGAATAGTAAACTTAAGTGCGTATAACGGACAAACCGTATATATTGCCTTTAAAATGGAAAATGATGATGGAGATGATTGGTACATTGACAATATTCAGCTAACAGGCGGTTGTACTACCCCACCTGTTGCAGGTTCAGTTACCGGACCAACCAGTACCAATATTTTTGCTACTAATTCCTTTACAGCTTCTCCTTCCGTAGGAAACATTCAATGGATTACCGCATCTTCATTAACCGGTCCTTGGACTGCTGTACCTGGCGCAACAACTTCACCTCAAAACATTACTGCAAATACAGGGGGAACAATGTATGTTGCTGTGGTAGCAAGTTCAACCGTTGGTGGTTGTATATCTGACACAACAAACAATCCTTTAGCTGTTACTGTTAACTTCCCCGGCGATAACGTGTGTAACGCGATACCGTTAGCTATTGGCCCTTCAACGGTTTATTATCAATTCATGGGTGCCTCTGTACAGCCGGGAGAGGTAAGTCCTACTGCAGGTAATTGCAGTAGCCAATATAGCTGGTGCAACAATACACTTAACAACACGCGATGGTTTTCGTTTGTTGCTCCTGCTTCAGGTTATGTAACCATTCAATCACCTGATTTCGATACTCAATTAGCAGTTTGGAAAGCTGCAAGCTGTAACGGTTTATTAAGCGCATCTACTGCTACTTTAATTTCTGCAAACGATGACGATCCTGATTACACAACAAACAGTGGTGTACTTTTCTCCTCATTTGTTCACGCAGGCTGTTTAACACCGGGAGCAACATATTATATTCAGGCGGACTCATATTCACCCGCTACATCAGCTGATTCAACAAGAATTTTAATTACCACAGTTAGTTCTGCTCTTGACGCTTCATTTAGCGGATTAAGCAGCAGTTATTGTTTACCAGCTACAAGCTCTTCATTAACTCCTGTTATTGCAGGTGGAATGTTTACTCAAAACACATCAACTGTTGCTATAACTTCTTTCTCACCATCAAGTTCGGGTTCTTACACAATTAACTATTCTATTGGCGGATGTAAATCATCTTCAGTTACAACTGTAGGAAATACACCAAACGTTTCAGTTGTAAGTAGTAATTCATTAATTTGTACCGGACAAACAGTAACTCTTACAGCAAGTGGCACTGCCACTTCCTATTCATGGAATACCGGAGGTACCACAGCTTCAATTGTAGTATCACCAAGCGTAACTACAAGCTATACTGTTACCGGTTCTGATTTTGGATGTACAAGCGCTGTATCTATCACACAAAACGTTTCAGCTTGTACTGGAATTAATGAATTTGAATTACAAAATGCGATTAACGTGTATCCAAATCCAAACACCGGATTGTTTACATTAACCACAAATAAAACTGCGGATTTAGTAACCATCACTGATTTATTAGGTAAAGTTGTTTTACAGATTAAGCCTGAAAATACTTCTGTTTTAATCGATGTTAAATCTCTGAACCAAGGCGTATATTTTGTTTTAGTGAAAGAAGGCCATAACACGGGTAGTGTTAAAATTGTAAAGAACTAAATAGTTTCTTAATTTCTAAAAAGCCCGGACATTTAATCCGGGCTTTTTGCATTTTATGAGGTAATTTTGCTAATTTGGCTCTTGTATTTATGAGTAGCATCCCATCAATAGAAACTAAAAACACGGTTGAAATAAAAGCTTTTCAGGAAAAGAAATTAAATGAGCTTTTAAACTATCTAAACACGCACTCGAAATATTACATGAGTTTGTTCAGTGCTAATTCAATTGATGTTAACTCAATTACTACAATTGAAGATTTATGTAAAATTCCTGTTACTACCAAAGATGATTTGTATAAATTTAATTCGGATTTTATTTGCGTTGAACCTGATAAAATCATCGATTATGTAACCACAAGCGGAACACTAGGAGATCCGCTCACATTTGCCTTAACAGATAAAGATCTTGAAAGACTGGCATACAACGAACGAATTTCGCTGGAGTGTGCGGGTGGGACCAAAAAAGACATTTATCAATTAATGACTACGCTCGATCGCCGTTTTATGGCAGGACTGGCCTATTTTATGGGCATCAAACAAATGGGCGCGGGTGTTATCAGAGTTGGCAACGGCATGCCTGAGTTTCAATGGGACACAATAAAAAGATTAAAACCTACTGTTGCTATTGCGGTTCCTTCGTTTATTTTAAAACTAATTGAGTTTGCCGAACAAAACGATATCGATTATAAAAATTGTTCCATTAAAAAAATAGTTTGTATTGGTGAAGCATTGCGTAACGAAGATTTCAGTTTAAATACTTTAGGGCAACGCATAAAGGAAAAGTGGAATGTAGAACTTTACAGCACTTACGCCTCAACTGAAATGGGTGCAGCATTTACAGAATGTTCTGCCGGCAAAGGCGGACATCATCATCCCGAACTTTTAATTGTTGAATTTTTAGATGAAGCCAATAAACCCGTGAAAAATGGGGAAGCCGGAGAACTAACGGTCACCACACTTGGTGTTGAAGGAATGCCATTGTTGCGTTTTAAAACAGGAGATATTTGCATTCCTCACTACGAAACGTGCAGCTGTGGAAGAACAAGCATGCGTTTAAGTCCGATTATTGGTCGGAAACAACACATGATAAAATTTAAAGGGACTACACTTTATCCTCCCGCATTGTATGATATTCTGAATCATATTCCCTATATAAAAAATTATATTGTGGAAGTATTCACCAATGATATTGGAACCGATGAAATCAATATAACCATTGGCGTCAATTCTACACCACCAAATTTCGAGAAAGAATTAAAGGATCATTTTAGAGCTAAATTAAGAGTGGCGCCAAATATAAAAACAGATCTTCCGGATAACATTACAAAAAAACAATTTCCTGAAATGAGTCGTAAAGCCATTACGTTTTTTGACTACAGAAAAAAATAAAACATGATAATGAGAGAATTCAAGGTTGAAAAACCTTCACATATATCTGACTTTGCTAAGGAGTTTAATTTTGAAGAGTTAAGACCTTATTATGATTCTGAAGTTGCATCGGTGATGCAAAAGATGGTAGAAGATCCCACTTATTTTACTTTAATGAAATATTTGTGGCCTGAAATGAGTGAGTCAGAAGCCAGAGAAAAAGCAATCGCTACAAAAAACGTACGCGACTTTCAGGCAGGATATATGTCGCATGCCATTTGGCACATCATAAATGAATCATCAAAAGGTTTAACATGGAGTGGTATTGATAAGCTTGATAAAAACAAAGCTTACTTATTCGTCGCTAACCATCGTGATATTTTGCTAGACAGTGCCATTCTTCAAATTATATTGGAAAAAGAAGGCTTCTCCACCTCTGAAATCACATTTGGTTCCAACCTAATGGACAATGGCTTCATTACTCATTTTGGAAGGCTAAACCGAATGTTTACCGTAAAACGCGAAGGAAACGCAAAGGAGCTTTATGATATATCGAGGCAATTAAGCGCTTACATACGACACACCATAAGTGATAAAAACGTTAGCGTTTGGATTGCCCAAAGAAACGGAAGAACGAAAGACGGAAATGATATTACTCAAACAGGTTTGTTAAAAATGCTTGGTTTAAGTGGTGGCAAAGATTTTGTAAAGTGTTTTTCCGACTTAAATATTGTGCCTTTAAGCATTAGTTACGAATACGAACCCTGTGATTATTTAAAAGTTCAGGAGCTTTATTTATCCTCTTTACATAGCAAATATGTGAAATCGCCGGGAGAAGATTTAAATAGTATTATTACCGGCATCAAACAGCCGAAAGGGAAAATACATTTAGCATTTGGTAAAGTGATTCAAGAAGAGTTACCGGAAATCAACAAGGTGGGTAACGACAATGAAAAAATAAAACAATTAACCGCACTAATTGACAAGCAAATTCACAATGATTTTCAATTAAATCCTGTGAATTATATTGCTTATGATTTTTCGTTTCAAACCAATGTTTTTAAGAACAACTATACGCTAGAGGAAAAAACAAACTTTGAAAAGTATGTAGCTGAAAAAACAAGCAGTTTAAGTGGCGAACAGGAGGTACTGAAAGCAATGTTTTATAAGATGTATGCCTATCCGGTTAGCAATAAATTATCGAAAACATAAAATATACCTTCGATTGGGTATATTGTAAATGTGCTATTTATACATATATTTGTCTTAAACCCAATAACTATGAAAAACTTAAAAAATTTATTCGTTGCAGCCATTATGATATTGGCATTAAACGTTAGCGCACAAAAATGGACAGAAGGTAAAGACTTATCTTACCTTAAAGGTGAAAAAGAATTACTAGTTAAATTTAACTATGAAAACATGACTGCCGGTCGAAAAAAAGCTGAAGCAGAATATGTAAAAGAAAAAACTGAAGAGTATAACAAAAAAGAAGCCGGAAAAGGTGACAAATGGGCAAAAGACTGGGTAGATAACCGTGCAGGAATTTATGAGCCGAAGTTTGAAGAATTATTCAATAAAACATCCGGTGACTTAGCTGGAGATCGTAAGAGAAGCAGTGCAAAATATACATTAATCGTTCATTGTACGCGCATGGAGCCGGGTTGGAATATT
>CAYQDP010000063.1:0-10259 GCA_964416235.1 uncultured Flavobacteriaceae bacterium
CAACCCGTTACTGGAAAATGCATCACGGTTTTGAAATTATTGATTTACGCATTGGATGTAAGTTGAGTCAAAATCATAAAGTGTCATTTATTGTAAATAATTTATTGAATGCGGCTTATTCTTTGCGTCCAATGAAAATTGAAGCACCACGAACTGTTTCCTTACAGTACGTTTACACGATTAATTAATACGTTTTTGTTAATAACAAAGCGTCGACAATGTTAGTTTAGTCTCCCTCTGTTTTTACTTTGTAAGAGTGAATTTCTGGAATCTTATAAGGGATAAACATGCGCTGGTTTTTAAACTGGCTTTGTATTTATTTTCTACATTGTTACTTACCTGGATTTTGCCTTCTGATAAACGTATTTCAGAAAAAACATTAAACACGCTTAATTTTTGGCCTTACGAGGATTTGCATGCAGAGTATGTTTTCGATTATAAAAAAACAACAGCTGAGTTAGAAGAGGAAAAGCTAAAGCTGTTAAAAGAGTCGCCGTTATATTTTAAAGAGTATAGTGAAGAAAAGAACTCTAATCTTAAATTACTCGATCAAACGCTTAGTAACTCAGGCTTTAACGCCAGATATAAAATTATTAAGCCAATTATCGATTCCATTTATGCGAGAGGCGTGATAGAGAAAGTAGATGGAATGGATACTTCGTCCGTGGTTTTTATTGTGAGTAATGGAATAGCAGAGCAAAAATCCCGCTTTGAATTTTTTACTATAACTGATGCGGTAAGCTTTATAGAAAATCAATTAGCTACAACCCCTGATAAGGCAGAGTTAATTCAGGAATGTATCAAGTATCTTTCTTTAACCATTAGATTAGATAGGGCTTTGACCGATAAAAATAAGGCTGATGCACTGGCAAGTATTTCTCACATCAAATCTACATTCGCTCCGGGTGATTTGATGGTAAAGAATATGGAAAGTCTTTCCACTGAAAAGAAATCACTTTTGTTAGCTTACTTACAAGCCGGTAAAAAGGTAACACAAAGTAATTGGTATAATGTTTTGGGTAGATTTATTGCCGCAAGTATGCTGTTTGGAATTTTAATGTTGTATTTGGCCTTTTTCAGGAGAACTATTTTCGGACAAAATAAACAAATCAGTTTTATTTTTCTGGTAGTTATTTTATCAGCAATTATCTCGTCTGTTGTTTCTTCCTATGGTACTTTGTTTTTCTGGTCGCTACCTTTCGCGTTAATTCCTGTATTAATTAGAATATTTTTCGATAGTAGAACAGCATTATTTACTTTTCTTATTACCATTTTGTTTTCATCTTTTTTCGCGAATGATAAATTTCAATTTGTATTTATTCAGTTAATTGTTGGAATGGGTACGGTTTTTAGTATAGTGCAAATGCGGAGGAGGAAAGAGTTATTGACTTCGGCTGTTGTTGTATTCGTGTTTTATCTTTTCGCTTTTATTGCTTTTAATCTTGTAAGTGGTAATGAGAAAATACTTTTACAAAAGACATTGTATCTCCCAATTATAATAAGTTCATTATTGATTTTATTGGCGTATCCGTTTGTGTTTTTAGCCGAAAAGGTTTTCGGATTTGTTTCTGATTTTACGTTAATGGAATTGTGCGATTTAAATACTCCGCTGCTCAGAGAATTATCCTTAAAAGTTCCGGGAACATTTCAGCATTCTCTTCAAGTAGCGAATTTGGCAGAGGAGGCTATTTTTCATATAGGGGGGAATGCTTTATTGGTAAGAGCAGGGGCGATGTATCATGATATTGGTAAAATGGAAAATTCAAGATACTTTACCGAGAATCAAGTTGGTGAGGTAAATCCACATAATGAAATATTACCCGAAGAAAGCGCCAAAATCATAATCTCGCACGTTATCAAAGGCGTTGAGATTGCCAAAGAGCATGATTTGCCGGAGTCAGTTATCGACTTTATTCGTACCCATCATGGCACAACAACGGCAGGTTTTTTCTTAAATAACTTTAAAAAGGAGCATAAAGGTGAAATGGTAAATGAGGATAATTTCAGGTATCCGGGCCCAATTCCTTTTAGTAAAGAAACAGCGGTTTTAATGATGGCCGATGGGGTAGAAGCAGCTTCAAGGTCATTAAAAAAATACGATGCATTATCCATAAACGAGCTGGTTGACAGGATAATAGAGTATAAAATCAGCGAAAACCAACTGATTAATGCTGAAATCACATTTAAGGACATAAATCTGGTGAAAAAGATCTTTAAAAAACGGTTAATGAATATGTACCACGTTAGAATTGAGTACCCGAGGTAAAGTCCTGTTTGTTAGTATTTTTCGTAAATAATTTTAACTTTGTAACATCATAATTATGCGTAAACTTCTATTTCTAATCCCGGTGCTTTTATTGGGCCTTTCTTCCTGCAAAATAATGCGGTCGAACTTGATGTTGCAGACAAAAAAAGATTATTCATACGATAAATTATCGGATTCATTATCTAAGATGGATTACAAAATTGCGCCAAATGACGTTCTTCAATACAGAGTTTTTACGAATGATGGATTTAAGCTGCTGGATTTAGCCAACCAAATGAATGTAGTTTTCAGAAATGATTTGGATGTGCTTGTTGAGAGTGACGGAAATGTAAAAATGCCTATGTTGGGCTATATAAAACTTGAAGGATTAACCATTCGTGAGGCAGAAACATTATTGCAAGAAAAATATTCTGATGTTTATGTTAAGCCATTTGTAACTATACGTGTTACCAATAAACGCGTAATTGTTTTTCCTGGTAACAATGGTATTGCAAAAGTATTGCCTCTTGCTAATAATAACACAACTGTTATGGAGGCTATCGCACTTGCAGGGGGAATTACAGAGGATGGAAAAGCTTACAAAGTGAAACTGATTCGAAACTATAAAAACGCAAAGCCCCAGGTGTTTTTAATGGATTTATCTAAGATTGAAGGGCTGGCATCTGCAAATACAATTGTGTTGGCCAATGATATTATATACGTTGAGCCACGATATCGTTTGGCTCGTACATTAGTGAGTGAACTAACCCCTATAGTAACTTTATTATCAACAACAGTATTGTTGTATGGTTTATTTATTAAATAACACAAAATGCTAAATGCAAAAGTTGATAGTGAAGTAGACCGTTATAAAGAACGGGTTGAACGATTCAGTAGCAGTATTGACTTTAGTTTGTTTTTGTATTTATTATTAAAAAGTAAATACCTTATTATCTTATTTCTAGTTGTTATTTCTTCGTTAGCTTTTCTTTACTTAAGGTATAGCCAGCCTATTTATGAGTCAAAATCAAAAATTCAGATTATTAGTGATAATACTGCATCCAAGGTTTTACAATTCGGACAAGTAGATGCAAATAGTAATAAAATAGCCGAGGCTATTGAACAAATGCGTTCAAAAGTCTTTTTAAAGCGAGTTGTTGAGAAGCTTGCCATAGAAGTAAGTTATTATACTGAAGGAACCTTCAAGAGCAATGAGCTATATAAACATTCACCTTATTTTGTAAAGGTTAATGTAAAGAACCCGGATGTATACGGAATTAAGCAGGAAATTAAGTTTAACGATGATCTTTCAGGAGGGATACTGAGTTTGTATTACGGGCCTACACCTGTTAACGTTGATTTTAAGACGGGAGCCTGGACAAAAAATAAAGATTTTGATATTAATGTTTTTTTGAATCCGGATATTGATAAGGATCGAATTAAAAATATATTTAGTGTAAACAAATCGTATTTCGTTGTAAAGAGTGCAGATGAGGTAACGGCCGAGTTACAAACAAAATTGGAGACGAGGGTGTTGAGTGAGTTGGCCATGACTATTTTATTAATGGTAAAGGATGTCAATCCTGAGAAATCTAAAGATATTGTAAATTCTATTTGTAGTGAATTCCTGAGTTATGATGTAGAGCGTAAAAGTGAAAGCTCTTTAAACATTCTTAAATTTATTGACGACCAATTAAGCCAGGTGTACAATGATCTTAAAATGGCTGAGACTCAATTAGAGTCCTTTAAAAAAGACAAGAACATAAACGATAATGAGATTGTATTAAGCTCGAATCTTGTGCGTTATTCAACGTTAGAGGAACAAATGATGAAGGTGGAGATGGAAGAAAGAATTTTAGATGAGATACAAAAGAACATAACGGCTAATAAGAACATTGATGTATACCAACTACTTTCAATGTTAGCAGGAACAGAGGAGGAAGGGATGGTTAAGGATATTGTGAACGGAATTCAGAAATTATTAGTTGAAAAGGAAAATATGCTTTATGCCGTAACACCCAATTCGGAAAACATTAAGCAAGTTAATTATCAAATTGAAATTCAAAAACAATTATTATTAAAAAGCCTTGATGCGGTAAAAGTAAAATACAAAACCAGATACAAGAACTTACTCGAAAAAGCAGCCGACTATAAACAAAAATTTAATCAAAATCCTGAAGATGAAGTGGAATTGTCGCGCTTAATGAGAGTATACTCTATCAGCGAAAAATACTATACCATGTTATTGGAAAAGAAAACTGAGTTCTCAATTTCAAAGGCAGGATTTGTTTCGAAAAACATTATTCTCGAAACAGCAGTTAATAAAGGTTCGATTGTTTCTCCTAGCAAAAAGAACACGATTTATATATCAATTGTGTCTTTCCTTGCTTTGAGCTTATTACTCGTAATTATTCAATATTTCCTTCACGATAAAATCTCTTCGCTAAATGAAGTTATCCGTCATACGAGCGCCAATATTAATACTTTGGGTATTGTTCCTAAATTCGATAAAAACATTCCGGTATCTCAATTAATCATTGATAAGAGTCCAAAATCAATAATTGCAGAATCCTTTCGTGCCATTCGTTCTAATTTGCAATTTATCAATAATGAACCCGGACCGAAAATTATTTCCATTACATCCACAATTTCGGGCGAGGGAAAAACATTTGTGGCAATTAATATAGCGGGTATACTTGCGTTTTCAGGTAAGAAAACAATCATCATCGACCTCGATATGCGTAAACCAAAAATTCACCGTGGATTTGAGGTCGATAACAATAAAGGTATGAGTACTATTTTAACTCATATGACAGAAATAGATGAGTGTATTCGTGATAGTAATTTACCACTATTGAAATACATCACAGCAGGACCAATTCCTCCGAATCCTTCTGAGTTAATCATGAGCGATAAACTAAAAGAGTTAATTGCTTATCTGAAAACAAAATTCGATTACGTAATTATTGATAATCCACCTGTTGGTTTAGTTACCGATGGATTGACAACTTTACAAATGGCCGATTATCCTATTTACGTATTCAGAGCAGACTATTCTAAGCGCTCCTTTGCGCAAATTATTGATAGATTAAAGAACGAGAATAAAATTCAGCATCTTTCCATTGTGTTAAATGGTGTCGATGTTAAGAAAAATATTTACGGTTATAACTATGGATATGGTTATGGATACGGATATGGTTATACGTATGGCTCCGGTTATTATGGAGACGATGTAGAAAAAAAGAAAAGAAAATTTTTAAGCAGAAAAAATGGAACTAGTTAATACAGGCATACAAGACCTTTGGGTAATTAAACCTAAAGTTTTTGCTGATGCCCGCGGATATTTTTTTGAGAGTTATAATAAGGAATTATTTGCCTCTAATGGATTAAACTTAAATTTTGTTCAGGATAATCAGTCCTTATCACACAAAGGTGTATTGCGTGGGTTGCATTTTCAAAACCCTCCATTTGCACAAGGCAAATTAGTGCGTGTTATTACAGGTGCAGTTTATGATGTAGCAGTTGATATCCGTAAAAATTCTCCAACCTACGGGAAATATTTTGGAGCAGAGCTCAGTGAAGAAAATAAATTAATGATGTACATTCCTGAAGGTTTCGCTCATGGTTTCGCAACATTAAGAGATAACACGGTTTTTTCATACAAATGCACAAACCTTTATAACAAAGCCTCTGAAGATTGCATTAAATGGGATGATAAAACAATTGGTATCAATTGGAATATTGAAAATCCTTTACTTTCCGAAAAAGATCTTAACGGAAAAGAATTCGCCTCTTTTAAGAGTCAGTTTTAATGAATGATTTTTTAGATAATACACCCTTAGTATTAACGGTATTCTTTTTTATCTGTTTCATATTTTCTGTACTCATCAATAGTTTGCTTTTAAAATTCGCACAAACATTAGGAGTACGAGGCAAGCAAGTGAATCAGGTAAGATGGAATCCAAACATTAAGCCCTCATTAGGTGGTATTTCCTTTTTTGTTGTATTCCTGTTCTCATACATTTTCCTCAACCTACTTGAGACATTAGACACGGGTTACCGTGTACGCTTAACAGGATTGTTGGCGGCTTGTACTATGGCTTTTTTAATGGGATTGGCCGATGACGCTTTTAATACTCAGCCACTCTTAAAGTTTATTACACAAATAACATGCGCATTGGTTTTACTTTTTACGGGCACTTATATTAAAATATTCGACAACGAATTTTTTAATTATGTGATCACAATTATCTGGATGGTGGGTATCATGAACTCCGTAAACATGCTGGATAATATGGATGGAATTACAACCATTATTTCCATAAGCATATGTACGTTTGTGATTATGTTAAACATCGCTTTAAAACAATCGCTTCATCCTTTCTCAATTTTAGCCATTGGAATTGTTTCGTCTTTGGTCGGATTCTTGATTTATAATTTTCATCCGTCAAAAATGTTTATGGGCGATACCGGCTCTCAATTCTTGGGAGCTTTCCTTGGAGCCATTTCAATTCATTTCTGCTGGAATGTTTATCCTAACAATCTAATTGAAACCGGCGATTATTTTTATCATTTTGTAATAGTTGGTTTGGTTTTTTTACTCCCGCTGGTTGATACCACTACTGTTGTGATTAACCGTACTTTACGCGGCGCTTCACCTTTTGTTGGCGGGAAAGACCATACCACCCATCATCTATTTTTTAAGGGTATAACCGAAAAAAGAATAGCAATTTTGTATCTTTTTCTATCAATTATCGGTATAATAATAGCATATAACCTGGTATTAACTTATACAGCCACGCTGTTTTATACCGGAATTGCTTTTATTGTTTTAGTATTTGCAGGGCTGTATCTGAATACCATAATTAAACGTAAGTGATTACACGGTATTCACAGTCATTTTTCAATTACCTAAAAGGTAATTACGGTCGGATTATCGTCGCCCTCATTCTTGTTTTTGCTCTCCATTTCACAATTAAGTATCTCAAAACACCCGATAATAAAATCACATTTAATTATCCTTCTTACACGAATTATAATTTTAGTGCTTTCGGACTTAACATTCCTCGTAACCTTTCTTTTTGCGGCGAGAAAATCCCGACTAACGATTATGCACTTCGTGATAATCTGGAGAAGGAGTTTTTCAAAAATAAACAGTGGAAACGTAGTGCAGGTTACTTATACAGCAAGGCGCAAAAGTGGTTTCCGTATATAGAACCTATCCTAAAACAAGAAGGTATTCCAGATGATTTTAAATACGTGGCCGTAATTGAAAGTCATCTTTCCAATGCACGCTCTTCCCAAGGAGCAGCCGGTTTTTGGCAATTAGTGCCGGCAACAGCTCGTAATTACGGACTTGTTGTAAACGATAATGTAGATGAGCGTCTGGATGTCGAAAAATCAACCCGTGTGGCTTGTAAGCTTATTAAAGACGCATATAGAATATTTAATAACTGGACTCTCTGCGCGGCAGCCTATAACTTAGGGATTGGCGGAATACAACGCGCGCTTTCCAAGCAAAAAAGTAACAATTATTACGACCTTATGTTGAACAAAGAAACAGGAAGTTTTGTTTATCGCATATTGGCCTATAAAACTCTTTTTTCAGATCCTAAACATTTTGGGGTTAATAGAAAAAAGATGAAATACTTGCCAAAAATACCTGTTAAAACCATTAAAGTGGATACTGCTATTAGCGATATAAGTCAATTTGCGAAAGCGATTAAATGCAATACAGCAATTGTTAAATTATTTAATCCTTGGTTATTAAATGATTATCTCGATAACCCTAACGGACATACCTTTGAGTTTAAAATTCCTAAAAAGTTAGATGCAGATTATTCAAATTATTATGCAGATTTGTTAGAGCAAAGCAAGTCGGAGGAAGAAGAAACAGATAGTTTATCTTCTGTCGGCAGCGAAGCAAAAGAAGAAATTAAAGCCGAAGAAGGAGTTGAAATTTTACACAACTTTACCGAAGGCGAAAAATTAAAAGAGATTGCGGAAATTTATGGCGTTACGGTAGTGAATATTCTCAACTGGAATAATTTAAAGAGTGAGAAAGATATTCAACCCGGACAACTCCTAACTATCCGCGCAAAGAAGGAAATTAAGAGTGAAAAACAAGAATGATGAAGTTTATTCAGCTGAGGTTGAAGAAAACATTGAAGTAATAGGCGCTCGCGCTCACAACTTAAAAAATATTTCAATAAGCATCCCGCGCAATCAATTGGTGGTTATAACCGGATTGAGTGGCAGTGGTAAATCATCGTTAGCATTCGATACAATTTATGCTGAGGGACAACGCCGCTACATCGAAAGCTTCTCTTCCTATGCACGACAGTTTTTAGGTAATCTTGAAAGACCTGACGTAGATAAAATTTCAGGATTAAGTCCGGTTATTTCCATTGAACAAAAAACAGTAAACAAAAATCCACGCTCTACTGTTGGTACCATCACCGAGATTTATGATTTTCTTCGCTTGTTATTTGCGCGCGCTTCCGATGCTTATTCTTATGTGAGCGGAGAGAAAATGGTGCGTTACAGCGATGAACAAATCGTTGATTTAATTTCTGATCAATACAAAAACAAAAAAATAAATTTACTAGCTCCTGTTGTAAAAGGTCGTAAAGGACATTACCGTGAATTATTTGAAGAAATCCGAAAAAAAGGATTTACAAAAGTAAGAGTAGATGGGGAGATAAAAGACATCGTTGCTAAAATGCAAGTCGATCGTTACAAAATTCATGATATAGAAATTGTAATCGATAGGATTGAAGTAAATGCGAATTCAAAAACGCGATTAAATCAATCTCTCCAAACTGCCATGAAACACGGTAAAGGAACTATGATGGTAATGGAGCATGTTGAAGAAGCCCCAAAATCGAAAAAGAAAACACAGGAATTCGGTTTTGGGAAAGTGAGATTCTTTAGTCGTTTTTTAATGTGTCCTACCAGCGGCATCAGTTACGATGAACCTGCTCCAAATTTATTTTCTTTCAATTCGCCATACGGCGCTTGCAGTAAATGCAACGGCTTAGGAGAAATTGCGGAGATAGATATCAATAAAATTGTTCCTAATCAAAAACTCTCAATCAAAAAAGGAGCCATTGTTCCATTGGGTGAAGCAAAAGGCAGTTGGATTTTTAAGCAATTGGAAGCTCTAGGTGAAATTCATGAATTTGATTTGGATACTCCCTTTGGTGAATTAACGGATGATGCCGTTAATGTCATTTTATTTGGTACGGACGAATTAATCAAAGTAAAAACGGATAATAACAGCGCTTACAATGTAGCTTTTGAAGGTATTGCTAATTTCATTGTAAAACATGCAGAGGAAAATCCTTCGCCGGCAGCACAACGATGGGCACAAGGTTTTACCAATAAAATTCATTGTCCGCAATGCCATGGCACACGTTTAAAAAAAGAAGCGCTTTATTTTAAAATAGATGGCAAAAACATTGCTGAATTATCCGAAATGGATATTAATGTTCTGAATGATTGGTTTAAGAACATTGAGAAACGTTTAAGCAAACATCAAAATGTGATAGCCAAAGAGGTGTTGAAGGAAATACGTGCACGCATCGGTTTTTTGCTCGAAGTAGGATTGGATTATGTGACGTTGAATCGTTCTTCGCGTTCATTAAGTGGAGGCGAGGCACAGCGAATTCGTTTAGCTACACAAATTGGTTCTCAACTCGTGGGTGTTTTATACATTTTGGATGAACCAAGTATTGGTTTACATCAACGTGATAATGCCCGTTTAATTGAAGCCTTGAAAAATTTACGTGATGTGGGAAATAGTGTATTGGTAGTGGAGCACGATAAAGACATGATTGTTGAAAGTGATTATGTCATTGATATTGGTCCTGGTGCCGGTGTGCACGGAGGTAAAGTGGTAGCCGCCTCTACGCCAAAGCAAATGTTGAAGTTTGATACCATTACATCGCAATACATCACCGGTAAAAAGCAGATTGCAGTGCCGAAGCAACGTCGTACAGGGAATGGAAAAAAA
>CAYQDP010000064.1:0-10256 GCA_964416235.1 uncultured Flavobacteriaceae bacterium
AGGTACCAAAAACCTCAAGTCCGGTTGGCTTTGCCTTTTGAATGCTGTCCTTTAAAGTGAACATCCCCTCATAACACACATCCTGAGTAAAATCCATATTAACGCGGGTCATGGTGTCATTCAAAATAAAATTCCCTGTTTTGGTAATGAAATAGCGTTCATCCTTCTTAATCAGAAGTCCAATACCCAATGCTGCCTCCAATAACACACGGGTTCCGTAATTAGGTAATTTGGTAGCATTAAGTATTTCATCGAAAGCTATACCCTTGGTTTTACTCTGTTCTACCACCTCTAAAATGCCCAAGTCGCGTAACGCGATAGACGCCTGAAAAACTACCGGCGCAAAAGCAATCCATTGCGCTAAATCAATGGCTTCCATAGCTGTTTTGGTATCCTTTTCGAAAAAATTCATACGCTTTTACTTGCTGAAAAAACAAATATACACTTCAATTGTTAGATATTAAACAATGTTCTAAAATTATAAAAAATACCCTCCCGCACTTATTTCATATTTCTAAGTAAAATTGTATTATTACAGTTGATTTTTATGGTAAAGATTGGTGACAAAAAAATTTCGGCCGACGATTTTTATAAGGTTCTGATAAACAACTTACAGTTAGACTTAGATGAGGAATCTATTCGAAAATTGTATCGTAGTTTCTACTTTTTAAAAGAGTTTACACGCGAAAAGTTAATTTATGGTATTAATACCGGATTTGGGCCAATGGCCCAATACCGTATTAATCACGACGATCAGATTAAACTGCAGTATAATTTAATCCGAAGCCATTGCTCAGGAGCAGGTAATCCAATTCCTGAATTAGATTGCAAAGCAGTAATGCTGGCGCGTTTAAACACCCTTTTACAGGGCTATGCGGGTATTCATCCTGATACTTTGGTATTGATTAAAACTTTAATCAACAAGAATATTTCGCCTGTAATTTATGAGCATGGCGGATTAGGCGCCAGTGGTGATTTAGTACAATTAGCCCACTTAGCACTAACACTGATTGGCGAGGGTGAAGTTTACTATAATGGTAAAATCACCCCTACAAAAGATGTTTTTGAAAAAGAAAACATCAAACCTATGGAGATTCACATTCGTGAAGGATTAGCCCTAATGAACGGAACTTCTGCCATGAGCGGCATTGGTGTTTTAAATGTGATTTACGCCGAAAATTTAGTGAACTGGTCGGTGATGGCTTCTTCTGCTATTATGGAAATTGTGAAAAGTTTCGACGACCACTATTCGACTCCTTTGAATGAAGTAAAACATCATTACGGACAAAACGCAGTTGCAAAAGCCATACAAACAACCTTATCAGACAGTAAATTGGTAAAGAAACGCGAAGAACATCACTATAACCAAAAAGTAGAAGTAGATGTACTGGTTGAAAAAATGCAAGAGTATTACTCAATTCGCTGTGTACCTCAAATTGCGGGTCCTATTGTTGATACAATCAATTACGCCAAAGAGGTTTTGATTAATGAAATTAATTCTGCGAATGATAATCCTATTGTAGACTGGGAACGCAAAAACGTTTATCACGGTGGAAATTTCCATGGTGATTATGTGGCTTTGGAGATGGATAAATTAAAAATTGCCGTAACTAAATTATCGATGTTGGCAGAACGACAACTTAATTTCTTATTAAACGATAAACTCAATAATATTCTACCGCCTTTTGTAAATCATGGAACACTAGGCTTGAATTTAGGAATGCAGGGTGTACAATTTACGGCTACCTCAACAACAGCCGAAAATCAAATGCTAAGCAACCCAATGTATGTACACAGTATTCCAAGTAACAACGATAATCAGGATATTGTAAGCATGGGCTCTAATGCCGCGTTGATTTGTAAAAAAGTAATTCTTAACAGCTATGAAGTTTTAGCGATTGAATGGATGACAATTTTACAGGCCATTGATTATTTAAAAATTCAGGAGCAGCTTTCATCTAAAACAAAAAACGTATATGATAATTTACGTAAAGTGTTCCCTTGTTTTGTTGACGATTCAATCAAATACAAAGATGTAAAAGCGGTTAGAGATTATATTTTTTACAACCATATAGAAGTATTATAAAATGAATTACGCGCTCGTAACGGGAGGATCCAGAGGAATTGGTAAGGCAGTTTGTATCAAGCTTGCCGACATGGGATATAACGTGATTATCAATTACACTTCCAATGAAGAAGAGGCTAAGAAAACACAAGATGCTGTTAAAGCAAAAGGTGTGGATGCCATAATAATGAAGTTCGACGTTGGCAGTATTGAACAGGTTGACAATACACTTGGCAAATGGATGGATGACAATAAAGATAAATCCATCGAAGTGTTAGTAAACAATGCCGGCATTCGCCGTGATAATTTATTAGTGTTCATCAATCCTGAAGATTGGCATAAGGTAATGAATATTGCCGTTGACGGATTTTACAATGTAACACGATTAGTTTGTAAACAAATGTTGAGTAAACGTAAAGGCCGCATCGTAAATATGGTTTCATTATCCGGATTAAAAGGTATGGCCGGACAAACGAATTACTCAGCTTCAAAAGGCGCGGTGATTTCTGCAACTAAAGCCTTAGCACAAGAAGTTGGTAAGCGCGGAATTACGGTTAATGCCGTTGCTCCGGGTTTCATTAAAACCGATATGACAACAGATATCCCGGAAGATCAATTCAAAGCCATGATTCCGTTGAATCGTTTTGGCGAAGCAGAAGAAGTAGCAGGCGTGGTTGGGTTTTTAGTTTCAGATGCAGCATCTTATGTAACCGGACAAGTTATATCAGTTAACGGTGGTTTATACACATAATATCAAAACTCTAAAATTCAATAATTAAAATGAACAGAGTTGTAATAACAGGAATGGGCGCTTGGTCTTGCTTAGGCAAGAATTTAGAGGAAGTAAAAAATTCTTTATTCGAAGGAAAATCCGGTATTTTTTTGGATGAGTCGCGTAAAGAATTAGGATATCGCTCAGGATTAACCGGAAAATTAGAACGTCCGCAATTAAAAGGATTGCTCGATCGCCGCCAACGTGTTGGTATGGGTGAGCCTGCCGAATACGCTTATATGGCAACTTCAGAAGCTTTAAAATTAGCCGGCATCGAAATGGATTTCTTTGATAAAAATGAAGTGGGTATTATTTACGGTAATGACAGTGTTGCGGGCTCAACTATCGAAGCTACCGATACAATTCGCGCGAAAAAAGATACCACTCTTTTAGGTTCCGGAGCAATTTTCCAAACCATGAATTGCACAGTTACCATGAACCTCTCTACCATTTATAAATTAAAAGGCATCAATTATACTTTGGCTGCTGCTTGCGCCAGCGGTTCGCACTCCATTGGCATGGGTTACTTAATGATTAAATGGGGTTTACAACAACAAGTTATTTGCGGTGGCGCACAGGAAGTAAATAAATATACTTTCGGCGCATTCGACGGATTAAGTGCATTTTCTGCTCGTGAAAACGAACCTACCAAAGCTTCTCGTCCCTTTGATAAAGATCGCGATGGCCTAGTTCCTAGCGGAGGTGCGGCAACCGTTATATTAGAAAGTTTGGAATCAGCACAAAAACGTGGCGCCAAAATTTTAGCGGAAGTTGTTGGTTATGGTTTTTCATCTAACGGCGATCACATCTCTAACTCTAACGTTGACGGACAAATGCGTTCGTTAAATATGGCAATGAAAGATTCTGGATTATCTGTTACCGATATTGATTACATTAATGCGCATGCTACTTCAACTCCGGGTGGTGATAAAGTAGAAGCACAAGCCTTGTATCAAATCTTTGGAAGCAAGACCCCTGTAAGTTCTACAAAATCAATGACTGGTCACGAATGTTGGATGGCAGGTGCCAGCGAAATTGTTTACTCCTTATTAATGATGCAGAATGGCTTTATTGCCCCAAATATCAATTTTGAAAATCCGGATGAAGACTCAGCGAAGCTAAATATCATCGCTAAAACTCAACAAAAAGAGCTAAATACCATATTATCAAACAGTTTTGGCTTCGGAGGCACTAATTCCACCTTGATAATTAAGAAATTTAATTAAATTTGCCCATTATTTGAATTACCATGACCAAAGAAGAGATTATTTCGAAGTGTAACGAGTTTTTTGTAGAAGAATTTGAAGTAGACGGATCTAAAATCAGTATGGACGCAAATTTGCGCGAAACCCTTGATTTAGACAGTCTTGACTACGTTGATTTAGTTGTTGTTATCGAAAGTAATTTTGGTTTTAAGGTAAAAGGTGAGGACTTCGTTAACATTCATACCTTCGACGATTTCTATAACTATTGTTATAATAAGATTCAGGAAAAAGCCCAAATGGCTTAAACCTTAACTATCCTTAATTGTTGTAAGGATATCATGAAAAATCAAGCAGCTCAGTGGGACGGACAATCAAAAGCCAAAATTTTAGGCTATAAAATTTTTGTCGGTATTTTAAACACTGTTGGATTATCTCCGGCCTATTTTTTACTTCGAATTGTTTCCTTTTACTATTTTCTTTTTAGTAAACCCAATCGCTATGTGCGTGAGTATTTTATTAAAGCTCATAAATACAGTAAGTGGAAAGCTTTTTGGGCTGTATATAAAAACAATTACGTTTTCGGACAAACAATTTTAGATAAAGTTGCGCAAATGGCAGGTGTGAAAACGAATTTGAAATTCATAAGTCATAATGGTGAAGTTTTGGAAAAAATTGCAGCGCTTGGTAAGGGCGGGATTTTGGTAAGCGCTCATACCGGTAATTGGGAAATTGCCGGACAAGGATTAAATCGTCTTAATACAACCTTCAATATTCTCATGTATGAAAATGAAAAAGCAAATATAAAAGAGTACATGAACGATGTGATGAAAAAGAAAAAAATTAATGTAATTGCCATTAACGAAGAAACAAAAAGTCACATCATTGAACTTCACAAAGCTTTTTCAAACAATGAACTTTTGGTGATGCACGGCGACCGATTTAGGGCAAGTGCTAAAACTTTAACCACTAATTTTTTCGGATATCCCGCTCGTTTTCCTGCCGGACCATTTATCATGGCTGCAAAATTTGGTGTGCCCTTATGTATTGTTTTCGCCAATAAAAGTGATTCCAAAACCTACCAATTCTATTCTACCGAACCTATTGAAGTTCCCAGAGCCAGAGGCGAAAAAGAAGTAGAAGCCGCGTGTCAAAAAATGTTACAACGCTATGTACATGAGTTGGAGGAGCGTATAAAACAGTACCCTCATCAGTGGTTCAATTATTACGATTTCTGGGCTCAATAATTTTTAAAATTCCATTCGGTAAATACGATATTTTTTGTTTTATTTGTTAGGCAAAAATAAGTACGCATTTGAATTGCTGCTTACTATTTGCTAAATGTTTCACTAAATTTTTATTTTCATGAAAGTTGGAATTCCATCTGAAATCTCTCCTAACGAACTAAGGGTTGCCGCTACTCCAAAAACCATAAAACGCTTGCAGAAACAGGGGTTTGAAGTTTATATTCAGCGCGGTGCCGGTGTTAAAGCAAATTTTTCCGATAAGGAATTTGAAGAAGCTGGCGCTAAGCTAGTAAATACAGCTGCCGAAATTTACGGTAACTCTGATATTGTGCTTAAGGTAAAAGAACCTAAAGTTGAAGAAATAGGCATGATGCGTGAAGGCTTAGTAATGTTAAGCTATTTATGGCCGGCACAAAATCAAGAGCTTTTACAAAAACTCGCTGATAAAAAAGTAAATGCCGTTGCAATGGATTCTATTCCGCGTATTTCACGTGCGCAGAAAATGGATGTGTTATCCTCCATGGCAAACATTGCGGGCTACCGCTCCGTTATCGAAGGCTCTTATCACTTCGGAAGATTTCTTAACGGTCAGATCACCGCGGCAGGTAAAGTTGAACCCGCTAAAGTTTTAGTGATTGGCGCCGGTGTTGCCGGATTAGCTGCGATTGGTGCTGCCAACTCTTTAGGTGCCATTGTTCGCGCTTTCGATACACGTAAAGAAGTGGCCGAACAAATTGAATCAATGGGCGCAAGTTTCTTAACTGTGGAAATTGATGAAGATGGTGCTACTGCTTCAGGCTACTCAAAAGAAATGAGTAAAGAATTTATTGAAGCAGAAATGAAATTATTCCTCGAACAAGCTAAGGAAGTTGATATCATTATTACTACTGCGCAAATTCCGGGCCGACCTGCACCAAAACTAATTTTAGATTACCACGTTGCCGCAATGAAACCAGGCTCTGTAATCGTTGACCTTGCAGCCTCTACCGGCGGTAATTGTGTTGAAACTAAACCCGGAGAAGTATACAAAACACCAAACGGTGTAACCATCGTTGGTAAATTAGATCAGTTACCAAATCAAGCATCCCAATTATACGGTAACAACTTATGTCATTTATTAGATGACATGGGAAAAGCTGAAAAATTTAAAATCGACATGGAAGACGCAGTTGTATCGCGTGCCATGGTAACTTATAACGGAAAAATTAACTGGCCTCCTGCTCCATTGCAGGTAAGTCCAACCGCCGGTGGCGGCGCGAAAAAAGCTGCCGCTCCAACTGCAGAAGAAGTGAAAATTTCGGAGGAGGAAAAAGCAAAAAAAACAGCAATATCAACTTTAATTAGTTTAGCTGTTGTTGGTGGTTTATTGTTGTTTGTTGGCGCATTTGCACCTCCTGCATTCATTCAACACTTTACCGTATTTGTTTTAGCAGTGTTTGTTGGCTGGCAGGTAATCTCAAATGTGTCACACGCTTTGCATACTCCATTAATGGCTGTTACCAATGCCATCAGCGGTATCATTATTGTTGGTGGTCTGTTACAAACCAAAAATGATTTCTCTAACATTATGACTATTCTTGCTTCAATAGCAATATTGGTAGCAAGCATTAATATTGTTGGTGGATTTGTAGTAACGCATCGTATGCTTAAGATGTTTAAAAAATAAAAACCATTTTTCTACACTAGAATTAATAATAATTAAGAAGTTAAAAGTACTTTATGTTTATAGCAAAAGAAATACAAACAGCAGCCTACTTATTTGCGAGTATCCTGTTTATTTTAAGTTTAAGCGGATTATCCTCTCAGGAATCTGCAAAGCGCGGAGTTCTATATGGGATTGTTGGGATGATTGTCGCTATCATTGCAACAGTAATGGGACAAGGCGTTGAAGGTCATGTTTACATCATTGCAGCAATTGCAATTGCGTCTGTAATTGGAATTATGCTGGCAAGAAAAGTTGAAATGACTGCCATGCCACAATTAGTTGCCATCTTGCACAGCTTCGTTGGTTTGGCTGCCGTATTAGTTGGTTTCGGTTCTTACCTAGATCCTGAAACACAAAAATTATCAGGTGCAGAACACACCATTCACTTAGTTGAAGTTTTTGCCGGTATTTTTATCGGTGCAATTACATTCACCGGTTCAATCATTGCATGGGGAAAATTAGATGGCAAAGTTCCTTCTAAACCATGGAGCTTTAACGGTCTTCAATTAATGAATTTAACGTTACTTATTGCTTGTATTGTCTTAGGTGTACTTTATTGCAAAGCAGAAGGTACAAGCGGAATGCTTTATTTAGGTATCATGACCGCCATCGCTTCATTCATTGGCGTTGTTTTAGTAATGGCAATTGGTGGCGGAGACATGCCAGTAGTAGTATCAATGTTGAATTCCTACTCCGGTTGGGCAGCCTCAGCAGCAGGATTTATGTTAGGTAACGATTTATTAATTGTTACCGGAGCATTGGTAGGAAGCTCAGGTGCCATTCTTTCGATGCATATGTGTCATGCCATGAATCGCTCTTTCTTCTCCGTTATTTTTGCAAGTGGAAGCGGTTCCGCAAAAGGTGGTGAGAAAAAAGCAATTGAAGGTGAAGTAACTTCTTTAAATCATGAAGAAGTTGCTGCATTATTAAAAGAAGCGAAATCAGTTGTGATTGTTCCGGGTTATGGAATGGCTGTTGCGAAAGCTCAATATCCAATTTATGATTTAGTTCAAACTCTTCGTAAAGCAGGAAAGAATGTTCGTTTTGCAATTCACCCGGTTGCAGGTCGTTTACCCGGACATATGAATGTATTATTAGCTGAAGCTAACGTACCTTACGATATCGTATTAGAAATGGATGAAATTAATGATGATATGCCTGACACAGATGTTGTCATGGTGATTGGTGCCAATGATGTTGTAAACCCTAGCGCGCAAGACGATCCTGCAAGTTCTATTTACGGCATGCCGGTAATTGAAGCGTGGAAAGCAGAGAAAGTTATTATCATGAAACGCTCTATGTCGGCAGGTTATTCAGGTGAAGACAATCCTTTATTCTACAAACCAAATTCGGAAATGCTTTACGGAGATGCGAAAGCAAGCGTAGAAAAACTATTGAGCTATTTAAAATAATTTCATTTAGATAATCCTATTAGTAAATTGAAATTTAAAACAAACACATTATAACTTTTGAACCCGGGTCATGCTCGGGTTTTTTCATGAGCCCTACTTTAAAAAAATATCTGATTTATTCGCTCGGCTTTTTATGTGTTGCAGTGTATGCCTTTATTGAATCTCAAAACAGAGGTGATCTCACCATTTATTTAAGCGCATCACTTGATTTATTTAAAGGTGAAGATATTTTCGTGAAGACTTATTTTGACGGTTATCATTATTTCTATTCTGTCTTATTCGCCATTCTTATCTATCCGCTTACTTTTCTGCCCATGTGGACTTATAACTGTTTATGGGTACTTCTTAATGTGTTTTTAGTCTACAGGATTTTTCTCATTATAAAGAATCTTTTACCGTTACATGATTTCACCAAAAAACAATTAATGTTCTTACGTGTTTGTGGTTTTCTTTTTGCATTACGGTTCATTTACGAAAACATTCATGCGATGCAAATCACCATTGTGATTTTATATTTAGCACTTCAAGGATTACAATTCATCTTCGCTAACAAATACATCAGTGGTGCAGCATTACTTGCTTTAGGAATTAACATCAAACTACTGCCAATCGTTTTAATTCCGTATTTAATTTATAGAGGTTTTTTTAAAGGCGCTGCGTTAACTGTTGTGTTTTATTTTATGTTTATGTTTATTCCCGCCCTCGTAATAGGATGGGATCACAATCAACAGTTGCTCGCTACATGGGGAAATCTTATTAATCCACTCAATTCAAATCACGTACTGGATACTGAAGAACGGAGTTTCCACGGATTATCAACTTTACTCTCTACCTTATTGGTGAAAAATGTTCCTGATAAATATGCGCTCACAATTCCACGGAACATAGCCGACATTAGTATCGAGCAGTTAAAAGTGGTATTAAATATTGTGCGCCTAATACTCATTGCCTTCACTTTATATTTTTTACGCTCTGCTCCATTCAAAAAACCCGTGACCTTCTATCAGCGCTTTCGCGAAGTAAGTTATATTTTATTGCTAATCCCTCTGATTTTTCCTCACCAACAACATTATGCGTTTCTCTTTATTTGCCCGGCTTTTGTGTTTTGTATTCACTATCTGTTACGCAACCGAAACGAATTAAGTTCACTGTTTAAAAAAACAATGGTACTTATGTTAGGATTAATTTATTTGGTTTGCAATCTGAAATTGTTACTCGGAAGCTTTAACGAATATTACGAGCATTTCAAGATTTTAACCTATGCTGCGTTGCTATTACTTATTGTTTTGACGCTGTGTGAACCCAAAGAAAAATCAAGTGCTATCGAAGCAGTGTAACGTGACCGTAATGGACCTCATCACGTTTACTGACCACATTTAAAAAGCTTATCATCCAAACGTAAACATCCTGCTTGCATAATTTTCCTCTATAAGTTCCGTCCCATCCCTTTGAAGTATCATTTGTGCTGAATATTTTTTCACCCCAACGATCGTAAATATCAAATTTATACTCATCCACACCAATGATACTTGGCATGAACACATCATTTAATCCGTCGGGTTTTGCAGGTGTAAAACTATTCGGAATCCAGAATCGAAACTCCGGTAAAATTTTCACGATGCGAACAGCGGTATCCGGACAACCAAAACCATTTACTACAGTTTGAATAACTGTGAAATCGCCGTAATTATTATAATGATGTGAAGGATTTACCATGGTTGAAGATTCACCATCACCAAAAGTATAATACCAGCTTGTTGAATTTATACTCTCATCAAAAAAGTAAATATCCGGATCAAAAATTGTTGTTTCCGTTGGTAAAAAAGAAAAATCAGCTTGAGGCCTCACGTTAA